>NZ_JAMAUK010000040.1:0-29015 GCF_023714395.1 Niallia sp. MER 6
CTTCCCAATGTTGGTGTTTATCAAAAAATATTCTTCTCAATATATTGGTCTCCATAAAATGAAAATACCACAGCTTAAATGACTGTGGTAGACCCAAATTTTTATACTTTCTTATCTTTTAAAAAAAGCTGCCAAGCGGCAGCTTATAAAATCATCCTTTTCATATACAGAAGCACTTATTTAATAGGAAGGAATTGCTGCATTCTTTTAGATTACTTAACCGCCGTAATAACCATCTGCTGCCCTCTTTTTGCCTTTACAGTTAAAGTAGCCTTTTGCCCTTGCTTTTCATAAAGGCTGTTGAGGATTCCATCTGTTTCCGGCTTTGCAGCATAAGTAACGCCGTCATTTGTAATAAAACGCACGGTGCCGTCTGGACTAATTCCGCCAATTGTCGCCTCCACCTTCAGGAGACTGTCAGAAGATGTAATCGCAGGTATGTTAATAACTTGGCCGACTCGAAGTTTAGTTGGATCAACATTCGGATTTGCTTCTTGTAATAGGGAAACAGAGATTCCATAACTTTTGCTGATTTTATAAAAAGTGTCACCCTTTTTAATAGTATATGTTTTTGTATCCTTTGCAGTTTCCGTATTTTTGACAGCTTCACTCGCTGATGTCTTATTTGCTAAGTAAGCACTGCTTACATAGGCTTTTTTCCCTTTGTAATCGATTGAGGACCAGCCATTTTTGTCTGCTTTCACTGTAACTTTCGCTCCTTCTTTCAATGAGCCAAGTACAGCATCTTTTGTAGACGGGCCGCTCCTCACCCTTAAAGAGTCTGCTGTCACGTATTTAGTCACTGTCTTGATTGTTGTTTCCGATGTCTTAACAGCCGAATCTGCTAAATAAGCAGCGCTTACATAGGCAAGACGGCCATCAATAAGAATGCCGGCCCAGCCGTTTTTAATAAATGAAACTTTGACCGTATTCCCCTGTTTCAGCTTGCCGATAATGCTGCTGTCTGTTGTTGCCTTTGCACGAATATTAAGCACGGTTGCTGTTACTTTTTTGTCTTGCACCTTTGGCAACAAAATTTTATCCCCTTGGGACACAGTGCCATTCACATTTGTAATCGCTTCTGCCGTTACGCCATGAGTAGCTGCAATCTCTGTAATTGTTTCATTCTTTTTCACTTCATATGTATATTCCTGGATGCATGCAGAAGCAGTACTTGCGCCTAATGAAAAGAGAACCGTAAAAATCCCTGTAACTACAAGCCGTTTTGCCGGACTTGCTTGCACCATTTTCCTAACCTTTGCCACATGCTCCATAAAGCTTTCTTTAATGCTTTCCAGAACGGATTTGATATTCCAAGCGTCTCTTATATCTAAGCTTGGAAGATTTCTCTCTAATTCACGCTTTTCCATTCTAGTAGTATAGACAGGTTTGTCTGTATGTCTGTTTCTCCTTAAGACTTTAAGCTCGCCGTCAGCTCCTACTAAACTTGTCATGAATAAAACGCCCCCCAATAACTCTTTGTAATATAATATTAAGACATCTAGGAAAAAGAATATATGCGATAAATGGAGGATTCCAACCTATAACTATTTGCCCAAAGATTACCAACCCGTTGTCAATTTACCCGAGGTTTTGCCGAAAAAAACATTATTCTCCCAATCTCCTTCCATAATTAGTGAAAAAACAGTTAAAATGTAATACTTTTGTCATAGTATTATCCTTGATTTTTAATCTTTAATATTTTTTGTCTATGACAAGGTTATTTTCTATATTCGCATAAAATCCCTCTGCTTTTTCCTTATAAAATAGAAAACAGGAGGACAAATTTTGTCCTCCTTCTCTTATTTATCTTGTAAATGCTGCTGGAACTCCACCGTCGACTGTAATCATGCAGCCTGTTGTTTTCTCTGCTTTTGATGATGCAAAATAGCTGATAGCTTCTGCAATATCTTTCGGATAAATGTTAACGAGTAAAGTGGTGCGTTTACGGTAATGCTCATCAAGCTGATCTGGTTCAATTCCGTAGGCTGCCGCTCTTTCTTCACGCCAGCTAGATCCCCAAATAGCAGAACCTTGCAAGACTGCATCAGGCAGTACTGAATTGACGCGGATGCCATATTCTCCTCCTTCGGCAGCGATGCAGCGGGCAAGATGTGTTTCCATTGCCTTGACTGCACTGTATGCAGCTGCGTTTTTGCCTGCATAAACGGAGTTTTTCGAACCGATGAATACCATGCTTCCGCCTAGAGCCTGTTCCTTCATTTGTTTAAATGCTTCTCTTGCAACAAGGAAATACCCTGTGCCAAGCACATTCATATTTAAATTCCACTCTTTTAACGATGTTTCATCAAACGGGCTAGAAGTTGCCAAGCCTGCATTATTAACGATAATATCAACACCGCCAAAAGCAAGAGCTGTCCGCTTGTAGGCAGCTTGTACTGCTTCCTCACTTGTAACATCCATTTTCACTGCAATAGCACGCTCTTCTCCATATGTCTCATTGATTTCTGCGGCTACCTTTTCTGCACCTTCTAAGTTCAAGTCTGCCAGAACAACATGCGCGCCTTGTGATGCGAGCAGCCTGCATGTTTCACTGCCGATTCCGCCAGCTCCGCCTGTGACGAATGCCACTTTACGTGAAAATTCTGCTTCCTTAGGTGCTAGTGATAATTTATACAGCTCTAATGGCCAATATTCCACATTGAAGGATTCATTTTCATTCAAGGACACAAAGTTTCCTAGTGCTGTTGCACCTTTCATAACAGAAATTGCTCTGTGATACAAGGCACCGCTTACTTTAGACATAGCAACGTTTTTGCCTGTGTTAACCATGCCGATTCCTGGTATTAAAATAACGCGGGGTGCTGTTTCAAATATTTGATCTCCTTCATTCTTATTTCTATCAAAATAAGCTGTATAGGATTCTTTAAATGCTGCTATTCCCTCTTTCACTGCTTCCTTCAATGCAGCGATATCCTTTGTTGCTGGGTCCCATTCTACATATAATGGCACCATTTTTGTATGAACTAAATGATCTGGACAAGCTGCTCCGACTTGTGACAATGTTTTTGCATCATGGCTGTTCACAAACTCAAGGACGTCTTCTCCTCTGTCATAAGTTAACAGCATCTTCTTTTCTTCACTAACAGCTCCGCGGATAACTGGCATAACAGCAGCCAAAATCTCTTCAGCATCTTCCACGCTCAGTGAATCATATTTAGCGCCGCCGAATGTTTGTGATTCGTTTATTTTACTATTAATATAGGATTCTGCTTCATTAATGATAGAAATTGTTTTTTCATAGCTTTCCGAAGCTGTATCTCCCCACACAACTAAACCATGCTTTTCCATTAGTACTAGCTCAGCATTGGGATTGTTTTTTACCCCTTCTGCTATCATTTTAGATAAAGTGAATCCAGGGCGAATGTATGGAACCCAAACAAAGCGGTTGCCGTAAATTTCTTCAGCAATTTGCTTGCCGTTATCTGCACAGCAAAGGCTAATGATTGCATCAGGGTGCGTATGGTCTACATGCTTGAATGGCAAAAATGCATGCAATAATGTTTCAATAGATGCACGAGGATGTTTGCTGTCGATCATGCAGTGTGACAAATATTCAACCATCTCTTCATCTGGCATTTCTTCTTTTTCAATAAGCGGGGTGATGTCGTCTAGTTTCAAACCTGTAAAATTATGCGCTTTCATTGTTGCTAAGTCAGAGCCGCTTCCTTTTACCCACATCACTTCAACTTCACGGCCTCTGAAATCTGTTACGGTTGTTTTCATGGAAGTATTTCCGCCGCCCCAGTTGCAGACAGCCCGGTCTGTCCCGATTAAATTGGAGCGATAAACTAACTCATCAAGTCCACTAGCTAATTGTGCTGCCTTTTCTTCTTGCCATAAGCTTTTCACCATTTTTGTTCTCCTCCGCTTTATCTTTATTTATGTTTGTTTTATCTGTTTTTATTATAACTCACTTTTGTTTATTTTGTATATACTTTTGTTTTATTTTATTTATTTTTGTTTATTTGTCTTTTACAAGTATATAGGTAGCTTTTATCGGTCCATGGACGCCAACAATAAGATTAAGCTCAATGTCAGCACTGTTGCTTGGTCCTGTGATAAAGTCAATGCAGCTTGCAATATCCTCGCCATCCGCTACAAGCTTGGCAATCGCTGTTGCTGCCTGTGTCATTCGCGGCACAACCGTGCTTTTTGGCACGATTGCGATAAAGGTTTTGGGCAGAAGGCTGACAGATCTGCCTTTATTACGGTTGGAAAATAACAGTACTGTGCCTGATTCAGCCAATGTCATGTCGCTGATTGTAATACCAACATCCGCTGTTTCAGCAGCGTTTATATTTTCTTGCTTTTTGGTGTTATCCCAAATATAAGTGCTAATTCCGTTTACTTTCCATTCATTCTGTTTGATTTCATTAAGGCCGTACTCATTAAAGCGGGGGTCATCATATGTAATTACTGAACGCAATTGATTAGTTTTTAAGATCTTTTCCATTGTTTCAGCAACCTCATCAGCAGATGCCTCTATATAGTCTGTATGGATGACTTCGCATTGCTTTTTCAGCACTTCAGCCAAGTCATCCTGATTGGCGTTTTGCAGGACATTCAGCTGGGGCTTATAGTTCCAGTCAGGTTTTTTAATAGCTTGCCCTCTCGGCCGGTTCAGCTTTTGGGCGATATGGTCCAAAAATGATTCCTTATTTGTGACATTACCCTCCATTATGCTGATCCTCCTGTTTTCTTTTTTGTTTATACCAATCTCGGAATCTTTGTTTGCTTGGTGCCGGCAAGTCGCGGGTATCTGTCCAAAGCTTAACTGGACCAGGCCCGCTTTTAATGCTGTTATCCTTAGTGAATGGTTTGAGAGCAACTGGAGCTGATTTTGTGCCAGCCTGGTAAATGCTCGGATGTTTAACAGCAAACTCATAGCCTTTCATCGCCAGCTTTTCTGCCATCGGGGCCTTCCCTTCATCCTCCACTATTTTGCGGCGATGCTTAATCAGCAATTCATGAAGGGGTATTTTCACTGGACAAGCATCTGTACAAGCAGCACAAAGGGACGAGGCGTAAGGCAGTTCTTTATATTCTTCATAGCCTCCAAGCAAGGGTGTCAAAACAGCTCCAATTGGACCGGGATAAATGGAACCATACGAATGGCCGCCAATATGACGATAAACAGGGCAGACATTAATACATGCAGCACATCTAATACAATGGAGCGCACTTTGGAATTCTGTTCCAAGAATATTGGATCTGCCATTATCAACGATAACTAAGTGAAATTCCTCTGGTCCGTCTACATCGCCTTCTTCCTTCGGCCCAGTTAGACCTGTGATATAGCTTGTTAGTTTTTGGCCGACAGAGCTGCGGCACAGTAAGGAAACAAGGATATCAAGCTCCTCCCATGTCGGGACAATTCTTTCCATTCCCATGACAGTGATTTGTGTTTTTGGAAGTGCAGTCACTAGTCCTGCATTCCCTTCATTAGTGACGAGACAGACTGTGCCAGCATCAGCAACAGCGAAATTACAGCCTGTTATCCCTAAATCTGCTGTCAAAAATTCCTGGCGCAGCTGTTCTCTCGCAAACAATGCCAATTCTTCTGGTATTTCTGTTTTTTGGTAGCCTTTCTTTTCCTTAAACGTATCTCTGATTTGTTCTTTATTTTTATGCAGTGCTGGCACGACAATATGGGATGGCGGATCATGGTCATCCAGCTGGAGGATATATTCTCCCAAATCGGTTTCTATCACTTCACATCCGGCAGCCTCTAGTGTTTCGTTTAAATTGATTTCTTCTGTTACCATCGATTTAGACTTCACGATTTTTTTTGCTTGTTTTTTTTCAACAACGCTTTTAATATAATCGTTTGCTTCTTCCTTTGTTTTAGCAAAAAACACATGGCCGCCTCTTTTAGCTGTATTTTCACTGAGTTTTTCTAAATAGTAGTCCAGATTCTCCAGCGTATGTGTGCGGATTTCCTCTCCAAGCTTGCGCCATTCCTCCCAGTCTCCAAGCTCCTCCACTGCTGCAAGCCGCTTGCCTTGCATTCTCTCTTGTGCGGAAGTAACAGCAGAGCGCATAAAGCTGTCTTCCAAACCATCCTTTACTCTTCCGAAAAATGGCTGATCTCCTATTTTCATTGGCATATTATTTCACCTCACTATTTAGAACTTCTGCTATATGCATCACTTTTATTTGTTTACCTTGTCTGTTGATATAACCGCCAATATTCATTAAACAGCCGCAATCAGCACCAATCAGCACATCTGCATTGGCTGCTTCAACCGATTCAACTTTTTCCTGCACCATTTGTTCGGAAATTGGCCCCATCTTAACAGAGAACGTGCCGCCAAAGCCGCAGCAATTTTCACTGTTTGGAAGAGGATTAACTGTTAAGCCGTCAACCTGTGAAAGTAGCTTGCTTGGTGCATCCTTTACTCCGAGCAGCCTCGTCATATGGCATGATTTATGATAAGTAGCACACGCCGGCAGGCTTGCCTTGACATCCTCAACTTTTAAAACCTCCACAATAAATTGCGTCAGCTCATAGGATTTGGCTGCGAGTTTATCTGCTCTTTCCTTCCATTCTTTTTCGTCTTTTAATAAGTGCGGGTATTCATGAAGCATGGCCACACAGGAGCCAGATGGAGCGACAACATACTCTGAAGCTTCAAATACCTTAATCATATGCTTGGCGACTTCCTTTGTTTCTTTGTGATAACCGCTGTTAAAGGAAACTTGGCCGCAGCATGTCTGCTGCTCAGGAAAATCGACTTCACAACCAAGCTTCTCCAATAATTCCACCGTGCTTTTTCCGACATTGGAATAAAACATGTCTGCTAAACAAGTTATAAATATTGAGACTTTCATCATATCTCCAAACCCTTTCTTGTAAGCCTTTTCTTTTTATTATGTTTCTATTATACTACCAACATCTTGTTTTTTCATCTGTTTTTATTTGTTTTTTTGTATTTTTACAAAATAATATGTTTGTATTGTTGTTTTTAGTTTGTTTTATTTGGATTTCAAACACTATCGCTATATGCACTCGTTAATTATTATGATAGCTGCAGAAAAATCAGCCATAAAAAAACCTGCAAACAGTTTGTTTCCAAACTTATTTGCAGGTTTGCATATTTCTTATAGTGTTTTTTCCCAATCCGCTACTTCTTTGCGGACAATTGGTGCAACTTCCTTGCCAAGCAGCTCAATTGCTTTCATAACGTCTTCATGTGGCATACTGCCGACAGGTACATGAAGCATAAATCTAGTTACACCGACATGTTTGCGAAGATGGATGATTTTATCTGCAACTGTGCGAGGATCGCCGACATATAGTGCGCCCTCAAAGCTTCTAGCCGCATCAAAGCTTGCCCTGCTGTATGGCCCCCAGCCTCTTTCCTTACCAAGGACATTCATTGCCTGAGCTGTAGACGGGAAGAATTTATCAGCTGCTGTTTCCGTTGTTTCCGCTACGAACCCATGCGAATGGGATGCAACTGGAAGCCGAGCTGGATCATGACCAGCCTGTGCTGCTGCTCGCTTATACAGCTGCACTAATGGTGCAATTTGCACTGGGCTCCCACCAATTATTGCTAAACATAACGGCAGACCCAAAATACCGGCCCTTACAGCGGATTCCGCATTACCGCCGCTTCCTATCCAAATCGGCAGCGGATCTTGAACAGGTCTTGGATATACGCCTCTATTATTAATAGCAGGTCGATACTTGCCGCTCCATGTTACCATTTCAGACGATTGAAGCTTTAACAGTAAATCAAGCTTCTCGTCAAAAAGCTCATCATAATCCTGCAAATCGTTGCCAAACAGCGGGAATGATTCAATGAACGAACCTCTTCCAGCCATTATTTCTGCTCTTCCGTTTGAAATTCCGTCAAGTGTGGCAAAATCCTGATATACTCTCACAGGATCTGCCGAAGACAACACAGTTACCGCACTTGTCAGCCTAATATTATTTGTTTGTGCTGCTGCAGCTGCAAGAATAACAGCTGGTGATGATGCCGCATAGTCTTTTCTGTGATGCTCTCCTACACCAAAAATATCTAATCCTACCTTGTCAGCAAGAACGATTTCTTCCACAACTTCTCTGATCCGCTCTGCATGCGAGATTGTTTTGCCAGTGTTCGTATCTGGTGTTGTTTCTACGAACGTACTTATTCCAATTTCCATGTAATTGCCCCCAAAAATTTCACTTGTTTTTCCTACAAATTCTTTTCTTTCTTATTAAATCAATATACATATGCTTATTCAACTATTTTGACCTATTCATGTGGAGATAAACGTATACAAAATATCTGCTGTATTGGTGAACAATAAACAGAAGCGCATTTTGCAGATTTAGACTATTTTATTTAGTACAGCTATTGATAAGATACATATATAAAACTTTATATGAGGAATGATTTATTCGTGAAAAATATTGATCATCTTTACTTTGATTATGCTAATGAAAGACATTTAACAGAAGCAGAGAATGAAATCCTTCTGTTTTTAATCCGAAAAAAATTAGAGAACGAAACACTGAGCATCCGCGCTGCAGCACTTGAATTATTTGTGTCGACTACAACGATTATCAGGCTTTGTAAAAAACTGGGGTTTAGCGGCTATAGCGAATTTATTTATCATTTGAATTTAAAGGCAGCAAAGCTTGTAGACATTGATGCTGAATACATAGAAGACATTCATCAGCCTTTAACAGAAGCAGTAAATACATTTAAACAGCATTTTGAACAAACGTTTGATTCATTAAATGAAAAGAGCATTGAGCGATTTTTATCTGTCATCAACGAAAATAACATGATTTATTTCTATGGAGCAGGCTTTTCAACATTATTCGCCAATTACTTAGCAAAAAAACTGGAGCTGTTCGGTTATTATGTATCGAATTCATCAACTAGTGACAGCAGGGCGATATTTCTCAACAATATTGAAAAATACAGGCTGCTTATTATCTTTTCCCGCTCTGGAAACACGGCGAAAGTCGTCGAGAAGGTGGAGATTGCTAAAGAAAGAGGATTAACAACGATTCTATTTACTGGGAACAGCAAAAGTGCTACTGCTAATATTGCCGATATCGTTTTTACTGTTCTTGATCCGACGATAGAATCACAGCAGGAATTTGAAGTTACTTCCTATGAGTCGAATATGTTCATGCTCATTGACCTGCTTTTAGCACTTGCTGTTAAAAAAGGCATTATCACTGAATATTAAAATACTTAAGAATGTAACATGTTACATGATTGAAAGACAAAGTACAGATGGCTTGAATACCCTTTCAAAGGATACGGCATGCCGCTATACTTTAATTATAAGTTGATAACGCTTTCGCACATAAGGAGGATCATATATGAAAAGAATGGTGAATGGTCTCCAAGCCTTTGGAAAATCATTATTTGCACCAATATTGTTACTGCCGATTATCGGACTTTTTATCGCTTTTGGCAATGTGTTTGGAAATGGAAATCTTGCACAATACATTTCATTTTTAGAGATACCTATTATTCAAAATACAGGCAAGTTTATTTCTGCTTCTGCTGTTTCTATCCTGCAGAACTTGGCATTAATATTTGCTGTCGGTATTCCGATCGGGCTGGCAAAAAAAGATAAAGGCTATGCTGCCTTAACAGGACTAGTTACTTTCGTCATCTTTATTAATGCCATGCATCAAGTCTTAAATCTCACGGGACGGCTTGTGCCGCTAGAATCCATGCAATCAGCTGGACAAGCAATGGTGCTGAATGTGCAAGTGCTTGAAATGGGTGTTTTCTCCGGCATTATGCTTGGGGCCCTTGTCGGAATATTGCATAACAAATATTGTGACATCGAATTTAAAGGTGTATTTGCTATCTACTCCGGCCACCGCTTTGTTGCAATTCTCGCCATTCCTAGTGCGATGATACTAGGTGCGCTGGCTGCAGAGTTTTGGCCATTCGCACAAAGTGCAATCACAACACTTGCTAGCGGCATCAAAAATCTTGGTGTTTTCGGTCTCCTTGTATATGGTTTTCTGGAAAGAATTCTTATCCCGACAGGACTGCATCACCTTGTTTATACACCGTTTCTTTATACAGAGCTTGGCGGTATTGCCCATATCGGCTCAGAGATCATCTATGGTGCGCGAAACATTTATTTTGCCGAAATGGCTGATCCCACTATTGAAGTATTAAGCAGTACAGTTAACTGGGATGCTCGTGGTCTTAGTAAAATGTTTGGCCTAATGGGTGCAGCCCTTGCGATGTATATGACTGCAGATAAAAAGAAAAAGAAAATGGCAAAAGCGATTCTCTTCCCTGCAGCATTCACATCCTTCTTATTAGGTGTGACAGAGCCGCTTGA
This sequence comes from Niallia sp. MER 6, assembly GCF_023714395.1. Classification (NCBI taxonomy): domain Bacteria; kingdom Bacillati; phylum Bacillota; class Bacilli; order Caryophanales; family Bacillaceae; genus Niallia; species Niallia sp. MER 6. The sequence goes on from NZ_JAMAUK010000040.1 coordinate 10,342, forward strand.
ATTCGCATTCCTGTTCACAGCACCTATCCTGTTCGTTGTTCATGCAGTATTAACAGGTACAGGCATGATGCTGCTTAGCTTATTCGGTGTCCATGCAATTGGTGCAAACGGATTCATTGACTTCCTGCTGTACAATCTTCCGTTAGGAACTACGAAGTCAAACTGGCCAATGTTCATCTTAACAGGCTTACTGATGGCTGCTTTATATTTCATCATCTTCCGCTTCCTAATCCTGAAATTAAATTTAAAAACACCTGGACGTGAAGAAGAAGAATCTGCTTCAGAAAACATAAAACAAGCAGAAACATTGCAAACACCTGGACAAAACAGCTCCCCTACTGCACTAGGTGCTACTATTATTGGAGCGCTTGGAGGCAGTGAAAATATAGAAAATGTAGATAATTGCTATACGAGGCTGCGCTTGATTTTAAAAGACCCAGATGCAGTCAATGAACAAGTTCTAAAGGAAACAGGCTCAAAAGGAATTATTAAATCTGGCAACAATGTGCAAGTTGTATATGGATTGAATGTGAAGAGTGTACGTGACCAAGTAGACCAACAATTAGGAGGATTATAACATGAAAAAATATATCTTAGCAGTTGCAGGCGGAGGAAGCACTTATACACCAGGCATTATTAGAAGTTTAATGGACAGACTGGAAGATTTGCCTCTATCAGAAATACGCTTCTATGACATTGATGGCCAAAGACAAGCAAAAGTGGTGGTTGCTGCAAAGGCTGTTATTGCAGAGTATACGGACTCTATCGTTGTTACAGAAACGACAGATCCGAAAACAGCATTCGAAAATGCAGACTTTGTTTTTGCTCAAATGAGGGTCGGAAAATATGCGATGCGTGAGCTCGATGAAAAAATCCCACTTTCTCACAATGTAGTCGGTCAAGAAACATGCGGACCTGGAGGTTTAGCATACGGTTTAAGAACCATTTCTCCAATGATTGAGCTTATTGATTATGTAGAGCAGTACGCGAAAGAAACAGCATGGATTGTTAACTATTCGAATCCTGCTTCCATTGTGGCAGAAGGTGTTCGCAAGCTTCGCCCGAAAGCAAGAGTCCTAAATATTTGTGACATGCCAGTTGCTACAATGCGCAATATAGCAGCAATCCTTGGTGTGGAACGGGAAGAGCTTGTTGTCGACTACTTCGGCTTAAACCATTTCGGCTGGTTCACTTCTATTAAAGTGGACGGTGTGGAGCGACTGAATGAAGTGAGAGAGCATGTTTATAAACATGGATTATTAACGGAGGATGTTTCTAAAATTGACTACCGTCATGCAGATTCATCTTGGATTAAAACATTTAAGAATATTAAATTGATAATGGATCATTTCCCTGAATATTTGCCAAACCCATACTTGCAATACTATTTGTTCCCGGATCATATTGTAGAAACATCCAACAAAGACTACACAAGGGCTAATGAAGTAATGGACGGCAGAGAAAAAACATTATTTGAAACAGTTGATAAATTTCAGGAAACTGGCATTTTAGAGGATTCCTTTGCAGTTGGTGTACATGGGACATTCATTGTGGATGTGACCGTATCAATCGCTCAAGATCTTGGTAAACGCTATTTAGTTATGACAGAAAATAATGGCACCATTCCAAACCTGCCACAAGATGCAATGATAGAAGTACCTGCATTCATTACAGCAGACGGACCTAAGCCGGAATTTGTCGGGGACATACCATACTTCTATAAAGCGATGATTGAACAGCAGCTCGCTTCTGAGAAGATTCTTGTAGAAGCAATAATCGAAGGGTCATACGAAAAAGCCCTTCAAGCGTTTACGCTAAATAAAACACTTCCGTCTGCCCAAACAGCTAAAGCAGTACTGGACGATTTAATTGAGGCAAATAAAGACTTTTGGCCAACATTAAAAAAAGAATATAAAGAAGGCTTACTAGTGTAAAATCTTCTTTCCATAAACTCCACTAGAGACCTAGTGGAGTTTATTAGTTTATTCACTTATGGAGCCTCTTCTTTCAAGTCCACATTGATCAATCTTTCTGTTCTTGTGTCAAACGTCAAATTAACCATGACTCCTACTTTCTTATCTTGCTGCTTTACAATTAACTTGAACTTTTCAATTGAAGTGCTTTTTTGCGTATCTTTTCCGATATGTTTATAGTCAATAATCTCACTGTTCGGATACTTTTCCTTTGTCTTTGTCATCGCTATCTGGCCCCATTTCACATAAGATGGGAGCTCTTTTTCTGCTGGGGCTGCCTGCGTATGAAATGAAAATAAACAACTGAGTAATGTTATACCAATAATGCTTTTGATCATTTTTTGCATGGGTATTCTCCTTTCTGCTTTAGTTTATTAGTAGTATGAAACAATCCAGCAAGCTTTATGTATGTTCATCTAATTAAATAGGTTAACTAAAAAATAAAATAGGTTGACATATATACAATCTCCCTTTATAGTAAATTTTAGTCAATATACATAATTTATAAAGGATGATTCTTATGAAAAAATGGAGAGCGATTGATATTACAATGGTAGCTTTGTTTGTGGCATTGATGGCAATTGGTGCAAATGTAACGAGCTTCCTAGTAATCGGAGGCGTACCTATCACCTTGCAAACATTCTTTGCGATTATGGCCGGTTTATTATTAGGCAAAAGACTCGGAGCTGTCGCCATGCTATGCTATATGCTGATTGGTCTTGCCGGATTTCCGATATTTTCCGGGCTTTCAGGCGGCTTAAGAATCCTTATTAGTCCAACATTCGGCTTCATTCTCAGCTATATCTTACTTGCCTTTACAGTTGGCTGGATTCGCGAAAAAAACAGCTCATTAGCTGGATTCATTATTAGCAGCTTTGTCGGGTTAATCCTTAACTATCTTTTCGGCACGAACTGGATGTATTTTTCCTATAAATGGTGGGCGCAAGCGCCTGACAGCTTCTCCTATGCTGTTGCATGGAGCTGGATGCTCATACCGCTAATAAAAGATATTATCTTTACCGCAGTGGCAGGAATCATTGCTTACCGGTTAAACAACGCTTATTTCAAAAGAAGCAGCTTAAAAATCCATTAAATAGAAAAGCCGTGCCTTTCAGTTTACTAAAGGCACGGCTTTTCTTCTTTACAAACATATGTTTCTCTTTCGACAGAAACTCTGCAAAAGCGACTTAACATGAGAATTCTGTCATTTCTTGCGCTTTCCCAAGAAATAATTATTTCTCTAACAAGCTATCTAACATTAAATTCAAACGGAATGTCATAGCTGTCCAAGTTTTTAAACAACAGATGAACGGTCACTTCCCATTTCCCAGGTTTATTGAGCTGAAGATTATTAGATGTGTATTTCCCGTCTTCTGCCTTTTCAAGAGCGAAGGAAGTTTCCTGGTCTCCCTGCTTTAATTCGATTGTAATCTGTTCAGGATCCTCTAACGGATCTCTGTCATTATCAAATAGAGTTACTTCATACTGATTTTGTATTCCTGTTTTCTTTGGGGAGACAGTCAGACTCAAGTTCTCATTATAATCAATTTCTGCTTCTCCATAAAAAGGTTGATCAATCGGCAGTGTCGGTGTTTGCAATTGTGTAAAGACGCTTGTGATAACAAGCAGGAGCACACCAAGGACCATTTCTATTATGATTGTCTTTTTATAAAATTTCTGGCGGGAAAGCAAGGTTCTGCTGACAAGATGATAAGCCCCGAATCCGATCATTAATACAAAAATGCCAATTTTCACTAGCAAGGTGATCCCGTATGTCGTGCTTACTAGTGAATGAAAATCTGGGATGAGCAAGGAGCCGTTAACAGCCCCTGAAATAGCAAGAACTGCTACTGTGAACAAGGCCCACAGAGAATAGGACTGAAGTGTATTCCAGTACACATCATGCTGCTGCCCTTCTTTTGCAAAAATCCCTTCCTTCAAGAGAAAGATGGTGACGATAATCCCACCAAGCCAAATCGAAGCTGCTGTAAGATGGAAAAAGTCCATCAGAATCGCGACAGTTTCATATGGAGAACTCGATGGGTGTCCAATAAAAGCTTTGCAGACAACAATTCCTATAAAACTGATTAACGGCAAAATCCATAGCCTTCTTTTTAATAACTCGCCTTTTTTAAACACATAGATTACAGCAAGCAGCAGCACTATGTACAGAAGCATTTGAATAGCCCAAATAGTTCCTTCTTTTGTGCTTTTCAGTGTCTCAATCAGCAAGGACGGACTCCATGCCCGGAAGAAGGATACACCTGCATTTACTTGTGTCTGAATGATAATAAAGGACAGTAAGCTAATTCCAATCAGAGTCAAACCAGCTGCAGCAACTCGTTTTGATCTGATTCTGACCTTTTGTTCAAGTGCATCAGGTCTGAACCAAACAAGATAAAATAGAACAAGTCCCATAAAGACAGACAATCCAGTGTATAAAAATACTTTATTAATCGAAACACTCACCATACTGCTTGTATCTGCTGTATATTGCTGTTTTGGAAGCTCAACACCTTCAGGCAGCTCACCGATACTGAATGGAACGAGCCCGGAGATGGAATGTCCATCTGCCGATACGACACGCCATTCCATTGTATAGACATCATCTTTTAAATTTTCCTGTAAATCTACAGACAAGGTTTTATTGTTTACTTCCACATTTCCTTTATCGACTTTTTCACCAGCTGAATTCGTAACATTAAACACAGCAAAACCCGACTGTATTTTTTCATTGTATTCAATAGAAGCTTTCTTCGGTGCCTCGTCCAAGCTTTCATTTTCACTTGGATTTGAATTGACGATATAGGCATGTGCAGAAGCATTTGACACATTTATCATAAACAGAAGCATAAATGCTAGAAATACTCCAGAAAAATATTTAATTCTCATATTAGTCCCTACACTCCCTTTTAAATTGAAACGGCCTAACTTGTGCAGTTTTGCACTTAACCCCTATTATTATATAGTTTGCTAAACGTTGCGACAAACAAAAAGCAGCTAAATTTTTAAACAGCCTGTGTCAAACGGTAGTCTAAAATGACATATCATGCGGTTTCCAAGGAAATAAAATAAACTTGCCTTGTTTAAATAAAATAAAAGGGGCAATAATGTAGATAATCTACTGAAGGAGGCAAGTTAATGGAAGTGACAATGAGTCTTGATGAAGTAATCACTGCAATTCAAGGTTTGCGTTCTAACGGAGAGCAATTGAACAAAAAGAAAATAAAAACAAGCCATCCAGATTTAATGAGGCATGCCCTTCATTATTTTCCTGATTGGAATGCTGCAGTAGAAAAAGCGATCTAATGTGCTGTTCCATCCTTTTTGTTTCATGTTCTTGTAGAGAAGCATAATATAACTTTCAAGAATTAACTTACATAATATTACAGTCTGTCGTCTTATTAGGCAGACTTCTTTTTAGTTTACATCCCATAACTAATGGATTGCATTGTATGTAGATTATTGGGAATCATGTATTTATAAAACAACTGCAGCTGTATACTGTTTTGGAACAATCAAGGAGAGGGTTAAAAAATGAAAGATTTTATTGGGTTGCTAAGGAACGGAAATAAATCGGCACTTTACGCAACAGTCATTAATACAGTGATTGCTGCTATTAAGGGGACAGCTTTCGGGCTGACAGGAAACGTTGCTATGTTTGCAGAAACCATGCATTCACTCGGAGATGCAGCAAACCAATTTTTTGTGTTTATCGGTTCCGCCTTAAGCAAAAAAGCACCGACCAAACGCTTTCCAGGAGGTTTCGGCAGATTGGTTAACCTCGTGTTGTTATTTGCCGTCCTGATTGTAGGCATCATGAGCTATGAAACCATTCGTGAAGGAATTGATCATCTTTTCCATCCAACAGAATCAACGGGTTTTTATCTCAACATTTCCGTACTTGCTCTAGCTGTTGTACTTGAGTTCTTTGTGTTAATGAAAGCTATGAAAGAAATAGTCGCCGAAGAAGGACTCTCTTCTAGAGGTTTAAGGCTATTTAAAGACAGCTTTCTATATTTAAAAAAAGCAAAACCAGCAACAAAACTCGTGTTTTTAGAAGATTTAGTAGCAACAGGCGGCGGTCTACTTGCGATGGCTGCTGTTATTATCGCACAAATCACTCCATTCTATCAGGCAGAAGGGCTTGCCTCTATCATTATCGGGATTTTCATGTTTTTTGTAGTTGGCCGAGTATTTCTTGATAACGCAGCTGGGGCAATTGGCGAAAGTGATGCTGAAATGGAAGGCAGAATCGGCATTATTGCAATGGCTGATCCAGATGTGCGTGACATTCAAGGTGTTTCTGTTTATAAAGAAGGCGAGAATTTCCATGTGGAGCTAAGCATTGAGCTCGATAGCAAATTAACCGTTGAACAAGCTGATTTAATCCGACACCGGATTGAAGATCAGATTATTAAAGAAAAAGGGGTATCAGACGTCATTATTGAGTACGATAAAGATGATGGCATTCTAAAATGGAAAGAACCTGACAATGAACAAAAAACTACATAAAAAAGAGGAAGAAACTCCTTCCTCTTTTACTTATCCTCTTTTACGGCCTCTTCAAATGGAGCGTAAAAAATCCCTTTCGGAGCTAATATATCCGTTTCCGTTTCCTCTTCTTGACCATTCACAGTATAAGTTCCTGCTGGAAAATAGTCATAAAAGCCAGATTCAATATGAAGTTGCACATAATATTCATCAAGCTCTTTCATTAATGCAATAAACTGGTCATTATCGAGCACCTCACCGAACTCATCAAGCTCGAAGTTCTCTTTAATCGCATCGAGGAGTTCTTCGTGGGAGTCCACTGTCACAAATAGATCAACGTCACAGCATTCCATACACAGCAAGACCTCTTCCCCTTCAATTTCTTTAAAAGAGTCACTAACTATATCTTTTAATATTTGATTAATTTTATCAGCATTTTTTAGAACCATTGTCGTTTTCAAAAAAAAACCTCCATGTATAGCACATGTAAGAAAGATAAATCATATCCGGGTATATAGTCAAGCAATAACCTAAAGACAGCAAATGCTACATGACAATTTCCTTCAATAGTCGGAAGGATTCTAGTCTTTCTTGATGATCAAACACGGCCGTATTGACGATAATTTCGTTTGCTTGTGTTTCATTTAGAAATGCCTCAAGCTTTTGGGCAACCGTTTCTTGAGTCCCTATAATAGAGGATTTTAATTGCTGCTGAACGACATTTTTTTCATAAGGACTCCAAACTTCATCCATGTTATCAACTGGCGGCTTCAGCTGTGTCGGTCTGCCTCTGATTAAGCTTAAAAATTGCTGCTGAGAGGAGGTAGATAAATATTTTGCTCTCTCTTCCGTTTCTGAAATGATCACATTCGCTCCAACCATGACATAAGGTTTTTCTAAGTCTTTCGATGGTCTGAAATGTTGGTGGTATATTTGTAGTGCAGGAATGGTATAATCTGGTGAAAAATGGCTTGCAAAAGCAAAAGGCAAACCTAGTTCCCCTGCCAATTTTGCACTGAATCCGCTTGAGCCGAGGAGCCAAATCGGAATATTCAATCCCTCACCAGGAATCGCCCGAACAGGCAGGCCTGTCTGTTCGTAAGGCTTTAAATAGTTCCTTAAATCCTCTAACATTTCCGGAAAATCACTGCCATCACCTTTCCCGCCTCGACGTAATGCATTTGCTGTTAGCTGGTCACTCCCTGGTGCACGTCCAAGCCCTAAATCAATTCTGTTTGGATATAATGATTCTAATGTCCCAAACTGCTCGGCAATTACTAGTGGTGCATGGTTTGGCAGCATGATGCCTCCGCTTCCAACGCGAATTTTGCTGGTGCCTCCAGCAAGATATCCGATCAAGACAGATGTGGCACTGCTGGCAATACCTGGCATACTGTGATGCTCGGCAACCCAATATCTGTTATATCCCCAATTTTCTGCATGCTGAGCCAAGTCTAAAGAGTTTCGAAAGGCATCGGCTGCTGTATTGCCTTCTGTTATCGGCGATAAATCAAGGACAGAAAATTTAGCATCTTTTAATGTTTTCATCATCGTTTCTGACCTCCTTTTACGTTCTATTTCACTATAGTATGTTTGCCTACCGAGAAGCAATTTTCCTGCTTACAGTATCTTACTTTAAGGTTTTAACATACTCCAATGTTTCTTGATGGTAAGGCTCCATTAAATATTCAATTGGCTGATACGGTGAAACAACGGGTACCTTTTTGCCGTTTATGATGCGAATAATCGGCTTCGCCTGTGATTTCGATGCTGCAATTTTCCAAACGCTGTCCCGTTTTTCCAATGATAAATCAATAATGCCTAAATGATTTCCCCAAAAACCAGCTTGCACCGCTGGCTTTTTATTAATCGTTCCAGCTTGGTGATTAATACCCTCTATATTTTTTTCGCCCTTTTTCGGAAACAGACTGTGAGAATGCCCGTACAACAAAACATCAATTCCTTCTACCTTGCTGACATCCACCACATTATTGCCTCGTTTATCCTTTAAGGCATCATCTGATTGAAGACCTGCATGAACAAGGGCAATGATAATATCAGCTCCCGCTTTTTTCATTATTGGTACAATCTCTGCAGCTGTTTCGCTCATATTCTTAATGATGAGATTATCTTTGAAGTATTCCTTGTCCCATTCGGCTGCAATGGGCGTAAGTAAGCCTATGACACCAACATTGATTGTTTCGACTGTTCCAGCCTCTGTCTTGATGGGATATGGCATGATTGTATAAGGATTAAAAAAATGCAGGTCATCCTCTGCCATTTGATTATGATCGTCAATATAAATATTCGCATTCACTACTGGGAAATCAGCTCCTGAAACAGTCTTTAATAAAAAATCCAGTCCATAGTTAAACTCATGGTTTCCCACTGTTGCTGCGTCATACTGTAATAAATTCATTGTTTTGTAAGCAGGGTGAATGTCTGTAACAGGAAGAAATGGACTTTTGGCGATAAAGTCTGCTAAAGCATTTCCTTTTATCATATCGCCTACATCAAATAACAAGGTATTTTCGTTTTGTGACCTGATTTTTTGAATAAGAGAAGCTGTTCTGCTTAAACCATACTCAATTGTCCTGTTATTATTTTTATAATCATAATCTAGAATATTTGCATGGATGTCGGTTGTTTGTAGTATTTTCAATTTAGCTTTAATTGGATTATGTAGTTCCTCTGCCTCTGAATGGTGAAATGGCAATAGCATGAACACCAGAGTCAAAAGAATAAATCGTCTTCTCACAGGCTGACCACCTCGGATGCTCCCATTTTAAGGGTATTTCCCTTATTCTTCTCCAAAACGCCCAAAACTACCCATACACTTTTATGAGCAGGTTTGAAGCTTGCTGAAATATGTCTACTATTAAGAGGTTTTGATAGCTTTTGTCTTCTTGCAGGAAATTAGCACTGCACTATGTAATTGGTAAGCATAGCCATTTATAAATTTATCTTTTTTTCTATTCAACCTACCTTAAGGAGTGTATAATATGAACATTTATTCTATTCATGAAGCATCTCAAAAGCTGACGACAAGTCCGAAAACATTAAAGCAATGGGAAAATAAATTTAAAGAGCTGCTAGTTATTCCTCGTACAAAAAACGGAGCACGTTTTTATACAGACAAAGAGCTTTCCCTACTGCTGGAAGTAAAGAATCTTTATGCTGAAAAGCGAAATACGACAGAAGTTAAAAAAACACTAAGTATGATTCTTCAGCCTAAGGAAGCAAAGCAAGAACAAGACGTGGCAACTAAAGAAATGACACCACCTGTCTTAGAAGAAGCTGCTGCTAATGAGATTCAAATCATTCATAATGATGATTTAATAACGAAAATAGACAGAAATACAGAGGATGATAATCAGCTTCAAGTATTGCTCTCGTCTTTAGAAACATATAAACAGGATTTTCTTCATGAAGTGAAGCAAGAAATACGCAACGGCATTAAACAAGAGGTGCTTGAAACAATCTCAACAGAAATACAAGCAGGCAAAACAGAAACGATTGAAAAACTGTCAAGTGCACTTGCTGACCACAAGGATGCTGCCAAAGAAGAGATGGAGCATATCGCAGAAATCGTACATACAAGCACACAAAAAACAACGGACGACTATGAATCCATTAAAACTAATATTAGAAAGCTGTCGCAAATTTCAAAAGCAGAAAGAAAAACCTATTCAAAGCAATGGACAGCAGCAACTACCTCTACTAAAGAAATTAAAGCAATGATGGATCATCTGTCTAAATCAAACAGTGAAATCAACAAAACGGTAGAGCAGCTTCATAAAAATGATCGGATGCTGATGGAGGCTATCCAAGTAGAGCGTGAGCAAATGTCTAAGGATATTAAAGACAGAGAAAAAAGCTTTCAGGAGCTTGTCCAGTCATTCAGACAAACGGCTGTAGCCGAACCTCCTAAAAAAACATGGTGGAAAATTTGGCATAAATAATGTTCTCTGTAACTTTTAGATCAGGAGCCCTCCTGGTCTTTTTCTATTTCTTGCCTTTATGTTAGAATGTTCTCATATGAGCATTTTCTAAAATTGACAACTGGAGGACATAATGGCAAATTTCCAAGCATTATTTCTAGATATTGATGGCACTATTCTGCAGCCTGATGACACGATGCAAGAGTCAACTAAAACCGCAGTCAAACTGATGAAGGAAAAAGGACTTGAAATATTCTTGGCAACAGGCAGACCGCTACATGAAATAGCAGATATAGGAGAAATATTAAAAATTAATTCTTTCATCGGCTATAATGGCGCTTTAGCTATTTACGACGGGCAAGACATTGTGAAAAGCCCAATGGATCCAAATTTAGTGGACTTATACATAAAAATCGCTGCTGAAAAAAACAATGAGCTTGTGCTTTACACAAGCAGCCATAATCTCCTCTCTAATCCAGACAGTGAAGTAACAAAGCAATTCTGCAAGAAATTCCATTTAAGAAGCAATAAGCAGTACACGGAAGATGAAAAAGCAAATATATTAGGCATTACGGTCATGAACTTGAACGAAGAGGATATTCATCTGTATGAAGGTTTCCCTGAGATTCATTTATCCCAAGTGAATATCGAAGGTTTTCGCCACTCCTATGATGTAATCAGTGACAAAGTAAATAAAGGAATGGCCATTAGTACCGTATTAAAAAGGCTGAATATCGATGCGAAGAACGCGATTGCTTTTGGTGATGGCATGAACGATAAAGAAATGCTGTCAGTTGTTGGCGAAGGCTTTGCCATGGGTAATGCTCATGAAAAGCTGTTTGCTTATGCAAAACATACCACTACCTCTGTAAGTGATTCTGGTATTTATAATGGCTTAAAAACGCTTGGTCTCATAGAAGAATAAGCAAAAAAGAGCGATACCCGAAATACAAGGTATCGCTCTTTTTTAGTCAACTTGCTCTGTTTCCGTTTCATTTTCAGCCATTACATTCGTTGCCTTTTTATCGTAATAGCTTTCATTCATTTTATAGGAAAGTTCAAATGCAGGAGATGCTGCATTTTCTGTTTTAATCCAATAGAATCCTTCATTATGCGCAATTGAATCAAGTTCAAGCATAACGGTAAGTTCAACTGTAATTAAATTTTTTGTTTTCGTGATGGCTACTGATGGATTCGACGTTCTAGAAGGCTTATTCATCATTTTTTTGGCAAATAACACGGAAAAATACAATTCATTTCCGCTCTTGCTCTTCTTGTTCATTTTCAGCAAAAAGGAATCTCCCAAATCTACTAGCTTTTCCTTATCCATATCCGAAACGGACATGTTTAGTTTTATGTATTTGTTCTCTACTGGTGCAATATTAATTTTCGTAGCAGCCATTTGTATCCTCCTCTTTACAATCAACTGACACATTGCCATTTTACACATACTTTTTATTATATTACACTTAGGCAACATTTATGACAAAAAATTATCGTCACGTCATATTTTTATACTATAGTATAGCTGACAGTATTAATTCAAGTGGAAGATATCAAAAATATTGATTATAAAGGACATCTCCCAATGAAGATGTCCCTTTTTTAATTCATTGCACTTATTTTTTTACAAACATTTGAACCCATTCATGACCAGTTTCTTCAAAACCTACACCTATATGACTGAAATCTTTGCTGAGAATATTAGCACGGTGTCCCTCACTGTTCATCCATGCGTTAACGACTTCTTCTGGTGTTCTTTGTCCTTGGGCAATGTTTTCACCAGCTGACTTATACTTGATGCCAAAATCTCTCATCATGTCGAATGGTGATCCATATGTCGGACTTGTATGAGAAAAATAGCCTTTTTCATTCATATCTTGTGCTTTTACATTGGCTACATCATTTAATTCCGGATACGCTGTTAGCGCAGATAGTCCAGCTTTTTGTCTTTCTTTATTTGTTAAGCTAATAACAGCGTCCACGTATTCACTAGAGCCTTTATTTTCACCGGCAATTTCAGCTGCCTTTTTAGCTGACGGTTGTGCTGGTGCAGGCTGGGCAGGCGCTGGCTGTGATTGTTGGATGTTATTTGTAGTCGGATTTTGAGTCTTTTGATTCGCAGTTGCATTATTTGTATTAGCATTTGTGTTTCCATTTGCATTTCCATTCGGCACGGCACCGCGATTCACTATTCTGAACTCATATTTCGCATCCTGAATCTTAATCGGTTGTGTATGTGGATAACGGTTGCTGTTTGTGTCCGTTTTCAGGTTCGAAATCTGGCCTGTTTCGTTAATATTGTTGGTAGTATCCATATCATCAGGGTCTGGACTACAAGCTGCAAGCATACCTACAGCCATACTCATTGTTAAAACTGTTTTTAAAGTATTTTTTAGCATTGGAATTCTCCTTTCTTTTTATTTTTAGTTTCTCAATTTACAGGAGAAATACAGATGGTATTTTTGTGTAAATAATTTCAGTTCTGCAAACAGGAAATATTTAATATTTAGTGTATAATGGCGTTAGTAGCTTTTGTGGCTAGTATAAAATATTGCTAAGAGGTGTATCATGAAACAAATCAGTACAACAGAGGAATTCAACGAGATTATCAATAATGGCGAAACAAATATTGTTAAATTTTTCACGACTTGGTGCCCTGACTGCACAAGAATGGATATGTTCATTGGGGAGATCATCGAGGAAAATGCAGACAAAAAATGGTTCAGCCTCAATAAAGACGAACTGCCTGAACTAGCAGAAAAGTATGATGTTATGGGTATTCCAAGTCTGCTTGTCTTCAAAGACGGTGAAAAAATCGGCCATTTGCACAGCGCTAACGCAAAAACACCAGAGCAAGTGGAAGAGTTTTTAGCTCCATTTAAAAAATAAGTTAAATTAAGAAACAGCAAAGTGCAAACGAGTTTGCTACTAAATAACAGCATAATTGGAGACACACATTCAAACAGTGATTGGTGTCTCCTTTTTGTTGTCTTTTAAACTTTAGCCAATTATAAAAGAAAAGAATTGTTTTTTTATCTAAAATATAGTTAATAATGATGGAACTGTTTTTCAACGAGGCAACACCGTTTACTTAATAGGATCAAACAGAAAAAAGTGAGGTGAGCTTTTTGTGTTTACGTTACCAAGAGTATGGGGATAAGAACGCTTCATTGATGGTATTTTTGCACGGAGGTGGAGTAAGTAGCTGGATGTGGGATAAACAAACTCCATATTTCAGTCATTATCATTGCCTGACAATTGACTTGCCAGAACATGGGGAGAACGATTGTGAGTTGAATTTTTCCATTCAAACAAGTGCAGAAAAAATAAATGACTTGATAGAAAAAATCGCGAATGGTAAAAAAATAATCGTGATTGGATTTTCCCTAGGTGCACAGGTAACGATACAAATGTTAAGTATGAAACCTAATTTAATTCATTATGCGGTCATAAACAGTGCATTAGTAAGACCTAATTCTTTTGTTAAAAGGATGATTAAACCTACGATAAAATTAACCTTTCCTTTAGTTAGAAATCAATCTTTTGCAAAGCTTCAAGCGAAAGCACTTTACATTGATAAAGAGTACTTTGCAACCTATTATAAGGAAATTTCTCAAATGAAATCAGATGCTCTTGTTAGAATATTAGAAGAAAATATGTCATTTGAAATCCCTGAAAATTTCAAAAAAGCAAAGAGCAAAATATTAGTTTCTGTTGGTGAAAGAGAAAAGGCAGTAATGAAAAAATCAGCAACAGATATAGTATTAAATAATTCAAATTGTACTGGGATCATTATCCGAGACGTCGGTCACGGAGTATCCCTGTTATATCCTACTTTCTTTAATCAAATGATTGAAAAATGGATACAGGAGGATGCTTTGCCGCAAGACGTAATACCAATAAAGTAACAGCTTTGATATACACAAAAAAACGCTCAGAAAAATCTGAGCGTTTTTATTATATCAGCCTGTATTACGCAAGCCAGCAGCAATTCCATTGATTGTAAGCAGCACTTGATTCAGCAGCTCTGGATCTGGTGTTTCTTGATCACGCAGCTGTTTAATTAGCTCTACTTGGAAGAAATTCAGTGGGTCTACATACGGGTTTCTTCTATAGACAGATTCCTGAATCGTTGGTGTATGATCCAATAGCTCTTCCTCTCCAGAAATTTCAAGCAAAATGGCTTTTGTCTTATTATATTCTTCTTTAATGTTTTCATAAATTCTTGTGCCAATTGACTCATCTTCAACAAGTGATGAATATTCTCTTGCTGTTGTTAAGTCTGCTTTCATTAATGCCATTTGCAAATTATCGATTGTGGAACGGAAGAATGGCCATTTTTGGTACATTTCTTTTAAGATACCGATGTTGCTTGTGTTACTATCTGCGAATTCATGAAGACCAGTTCCCGCTGCATACCATGCCGGCAATAGCTGGCGGCTTTGCGTCCAAGCAAATACCCATGGAATGGCGCGTAAATCTTCAAATGTTTGCTTGCTTTTTCGACTCATCGGTCTTGACCCTATTTTCAAGTTGCCAATCTCATTCAAAGGTGTTGCTTCTTTAAAATATGTCATAAAATCATCATCAAAGAACACTAATGACTGATATTTTTTCAACGAGATCGCAGAAATGTCTTCCATCGCTGTTTCCCATTTGTCTTTTTCCGTTTGATCTAGCTCATTATTAGAGATATGCGCAAAAGCTTTCAGCAAGGTCGAAATAGCTTGCTCGAGACTGCGGAAGGCAATGTCTTCCAACAAGTAGCGAGAAGATAATACTTCCCCTTGTTCTGTAATTTTCACACCATCTCCAAGTGTCTCAGCCGGCTGGGACAAGATACTCTTGTTCAGCGGACCGCCACCCCTGCCGAGAGAACCACCGCGACCATGGAAGAACTTAAGGCCGATTTTATATCTGCTTGCCATTTCATGAATTTCTCTTTGGGCTTTATACAGCTTCCAGTTGGCAGTCAATGTTCCGCCGTCTTTACTTCCGTCAGAATAACCAAGCATAATTTCCTGCTGGTTCTCATGCTGGATTAAATGATTTTTGTAAACAGGCAGTTCAAACAGTGTTTGCATAATATCAGGACCTGCCACTAAATCATCGATTGTTTCAAGAAGCGGTGCCACATTTAAATGGCTTTCCACTGTACCATCTGCATGAAGACGGTAGATTCCTGCTTCTTTTGCAAGAACGAGCACTTCAAGCAAATCGCTGGCAGATTGAGTCATACTGATAAGATAGACTGTGATTGACCGCTTGCCGAATTTTTTGTGAGCATTGCGAATCATCTGGAAAGTTTTAATCATTTCCTGTGTTTGTGCAGAATAATCCTCATTTAATAACAAAATCGGTCTCGGGTCCTTCAAAACAGACTCAAGGATATTCATTTTGCTCTCTTCATCAAGGCTGCTGTAATCCTCGGCAATTCCTACTTTTTTCAGAATTTCCGAAATAGCTGCTTCATGCTCACCACTGTGATTGCGAATATCTAATGTCGCAAGGTGGAAGCCGAATAAACGCACTTGGCGAATTAATTTCTGTAAGTCTTTTTGTTCATGATCCTTCGGCTGGTGGATCACAAAGCTGTCCTGAATTAAGATTAAATCTTTCAGCAGTTCTTCAGAGTCAGTGTAGCCTTTCTCTGATTTCCCAGTAGCTTTCAGTCGCTCAATAATGACTGCAAACTTTCTGCGATATACTTCTGTTTCAACAGCCCATTTAGTGTCTTCATCTAAGTACAGCTGTTCCTCTTCCACGATTGATTGAATCAGCTTCGAGCTTACTTTGATTCTGTTCGTAGAATGGCTGAATCTTTTCATTAACTCAATGACTGCATCCGTATATTTTTTAAGAACAAGCTTATTTTGCTTATGAAGTGTTTGCCATGTCACTTCTGGAGTTACGTTTGGATTTCCATCTCGGTCTCCGCCAATCCATGAACCGAATGTCAGGAAGTTCGGCACATTCCAGTTGTACGTAGGATAATTCTCATGAAGAGCATCCTGTACTTCTTGATGAATCTCTGGCAATACATCAAACAATGTCTGATCGAAATAATATAAACCATTTCGAACCTCATCCATTACTGTCGGTCTCGTTAAACGGAGCTCATCTGTTTGCCACATAATCGTAATTTCCTCAAACAGCTCCTGATCAATTTGCTTACGCTCTTTTCTTGTAAGCATTGGATTATCAAGCTGTTTCAGAAGGTTTGCGATTCTCTTCTGAATTTCAAGAATAGACCGCTTTGTCGACTCCGTCGGATGCGCTGTAATAATCAGCTCCAATGATAAAGTATCAAGGACATTTTGAATAGCATCCTCAGTCAGGTTTTTACTCTTAAATGCCTGAATGGCACTTTCAATTGATGCAGGCTGAACAAGATTATTTTCCTGCAGCTGATATTCTCTTCTTCTTCTGATACGGTGATTAAGCTCTGCCACGTTCACTAAGTGGAAGTATTTAGAGAATGCACGGATAACCTGCCTTCTCATCGGTCTTTCTAGGTTTTCCATTTCTTTTTTCAGTTCTTGATATGTACCATCATTATAATTGTTGCGCAGTTCCTTCGCTAATTTACGGATTGTTTCGACTTTTTGCAAAAGTTCTTGCCCGCCATGATGCACAAGCACTTCACCAAGTATGATTCCTAGTCGCTTAACATCCCTGCGTAAGGATGAACTGCTTTCGTTAACTTTTAGTCTTGTTGTCATTAGATTACCATCCCTTAATCTAAATAATATTTATCGATTCGATATCTTAATCCTATCACTATTCTTTCAAAAATTCATTAAGAATTCGCAAGTATTAATAGATAGAAAAGATTAGTTTAATAAAATTAATCTAATTTTTGTATAGATCACACGGAAAGTGGGAATAATTTCTTAGTTAACCGTTTTCAAACTTCACCATTTTTTGTATTATACCTTTCATTACATTATTTGCACATCAATTTGTCTTATACCAATAATTCTTGTTCGGGGAGTGTTTTTCCTTCTTTAAAGGAATCTTTTTCATTAGTAAATAAGTTTCTTACAGATGCAATGCTAATAATTACTATCTTGGTCTTATTTTTAGTAAAATTAACTTATGCTCAGCCAATATAATTAGAACAGGAAGTGTTAAATTGAGTAATCTTAAAGTTTGGTTTGATAAAGGAATGTCTTCTCATCAGTACATATCCAGCATGCAGGTGAATAAAGAGAATCTTTTAAAGGTTTATAATGAATTCTCTGTACCAGCACAAGATATGAAAAATCTGCAGGGTCTGCAATCAAAAGGAATGAAGGCTATAATTCTTAGTGCAGATTGGTGCGGGGATGCCATGGTCAATGTGCCTATCTTTTTGCGCTTAGCTAATGAAGCGTTAATCGAGACAAGATTTTTAATCAGAGATGATAATTTGGAATTAATGGATCAATTTTTGACAAATGGAACTGCACGCTCGATTCCAATTATCATCTTCCTCGATGAAAATGATGAGTTAATCGGCAGATGGGGACCTAGAGCAGAAATTATTCAAAAAGAAGTGGATGTCCTGAAAAAAGACGTGCCTGCTAAAGACTCTCCAGACTATGACGCTGCTTTTAAAGCATTCATAAAGGAAATGGTTCAGCAATTTATCAACAATCGTGAGTGGTGGACAATCATTAAAGATGACCTGATTCAAAGCCTATCATCCTTAGATAAGAAATAAAAAAACGGGGTTCCCCCCCGTTTTTTTAATGACTATGCATTTCTTTGTTAGGATTGTAAATAACAAAACCTGGCTCTGGCATATGGAAATATTGAATCCAGATACCGTCTAAGAACTCACTGTCTCGTGTATCTAAAAGGACCGCAACTTCTTTATCTGATTCTACCACTTCATCATTTTCTGTCTGCTTGTCCAGCTTAAGATCATAATGAGCATGGTTTCCATGATGTTCTGTTATGTATACACGCAGCATTTCACCTTCATCCGCTTTGCTCAGCATTTGTTTCATGACTTTCGCTGCATGTCTGTTTACTTTAACTTTCATTGTATTGCCTCCATCTTTCGAATGTATTGTACGCCTCTATTGTAGTCCTCTAAACAGCTGTTTGCAAACAATCGGTACTGACATATAAAAAAACAGCCTGGCATACGGTAGTGACCCCTTAAAGTTAGAGTTTTTATTACACAGCTAATTGGCTGGCATGAGTTCGGAATTTTACCGGACTCATGCCGGCCAGTTTTTGTTTAATTCGATCGTTGTTATAGTAATGGATGTAC
>NZ_JAMAUK010000041.1:0-27493 GCF_023714395.1 Niallia sp. MER 6
AACTCGCTTAAAGAAAGAAGATAATAAAAAGTTTTTAAAAGAAGTTGACTTCCACGAATATGGATGATATATTAGTACATGTCGCTAATGCGAAAAAACATTCTTTCTTTTTTTAAAAAAAGTTTGTCGGTAAACTTTATTCATCATGCATGCATTTTCCTTTCCTTAATGGAAGACTCGATGATTAAATCAAGGAGCTTACTGTAGGAAATTCCTGCAGACTCTGCACTTTTTGGCAGCAAGCTGTTCTTCGTCATACCTGGCAATGAATTAACTTCAAGGACATATGGAATCCCACTTTCTAGCATCATATCTACTCGTGCATAAACGCTGCATTTTAAAGACTGATAACAGCTCATCGCAGCAGAAAAAACGCGTGCTTCCATTTCTGGCAACAGCTGGACTACTTCTTCCACAGTAGCTGTGTCATCATATTTCGAGTTATAATCAAAAAACTCTCCTTTATGGCGAATTGATATGACAGGTAAAAGCTCTCCGTTTAGGATGGAACAAGTAATCTCTTCACCCTTGATATGTTTTTCAACAATTGCTTCAGTGTCCCATTTAAATACTTCATTAATGGCGGCTAGTAAGTTTTTTCGGTCATAGACAATTTTCACTCCTACACTTGACCCGCCAGAATTAGGTTTTACAATCACCGGATAACCCATCTGTTCTATTTTCTCTATCTTAAGTTCTGCCTTAGTAAGATGAATCCAGTCTGGCGTTGACACGCCTTCATAGCGGATGATTTTTTTCGAGATATTTTTATCCATGCATAAACTGCTGGAAAGCACACCGCTGCCTGTATAAGGAACACCCATCGTTTCCAGAGTGCCTTGAATAACACCATCCTCTCCAAATTTGCCATGAAGCGCCAGAAGTGCGACATCCAGATTTTTTGCCTTAGCGATTATTTCTTCTTTATGCTCAAGACAAATTGGGATTATCTCATATTTATTTTTGTCTAAATGCGCAATCATTTCTTCCCCTGTCATCAAAGAAACTTGTTTTTCGGATGAAATTCCACCCATTATTACGCCAACTCTCATTCTTCTAACCTCCATAATGTTTTTTTAAGGTTTCTCCTATCAGTTTAATCCCAGTAATAATGTCTTCTTCCTTTAGTCTCGAAAATCCTAACCGCATTGTATGATTTCCGCTGTTGTCTGTATAAAAATCATTTCCAAGGGCAAAAACCACGCCTTTTTGAGAACATTTCTTTAAGAGCTCTTGTGAATCGATCGACTTATCCAATTCAATGAATAGATGGAGACCGCCATCGCCGGTTATTCTTCGCAATGGAATGTATTTATTACAATACTGAACTGCCAATTCATACTTTTTCTTATAAACAGATCTTGCTTTTTTTATATATTTTTCAAAGTAGCCATCATTTAAATACTGATACAATATTGCCTGATCTAGAGTAGATGTATGAATGGTACGAGCTCTTTTCATGCTCTCCAAATAATAAATTAACTCTTTGTCTGCTAAAATCCAGCCGACTCTTAAACCTGGGAACAGTATTTTAGAGAAGCTGCTTGTATAAATGACATTATTGCCGTTCCCCGCGAATGCTGCCAATGGCGCTAAATGTGCGCCAGAGTACCGCAATTCTTCATTAAAACCGTCTTCCACAATTGGAATTTGATATGCTGAGTACAGCTCCATTATTTTCTTTCTTTTTTCAGAAGATGTAACAATTCCGGTTGGGTTATGATAGGACGGTATTAAATAAGCAAAATCATAATTATTTTTTGCCAAGAGGTCCTCAAGCATATCAATATTGATGCCGTCATCTTCCATGTCAATGCCGTCAATTTCATAGCCATGCATTCTGAATAATTTAAGTGCAGAGTGATGGGTTGGATTTTCACAAATAATCCGGCGCTGCTTCCTGTTTAGAGATGAAAGCAGAATATCTAGACCTTCTGTAAATCCATTTGTAATTAATATATCTTTATCTTTAATATCAACGCCTTTTACTTCCATATAATGAAGCAAGTAGTCGATTAGCGGTTTATACCCTTTGGCATAGCCATAATTCAGGACAACGTCTCCTTCTATAGCCATTCGATTCAGAAAAGCCCGTTTGAAATTTTCGACATCAAACAGCTTTTCGTCAGGTGCGATACTATTAAAGGAAATCACATCTTTGTTACGGCGCACTCCATGCTTCATCAGATCGTGTTTTTCTGCGAGCAGTGTTTGCTCACTCAGTTTTTCTGCCCAATTTACTTGTATAGACGGAGACTTAAAGGTTTCAACACGGCTAACAAAATTACCCTTTCCCTTTACCGCATAAATAAGTCCTTCCTGTTCTAAATCTGCATATGCCGTTAAAACGGTATTGCGGCTAATGAATAATTCTGAGCTGAGCTCCCGCGTCGACGGCAGCTTTTGATGTTCAACCAAATGCCCGTTAGTTATCATTCTTTTTAAATATTCTTTAAGCTGAATATAGACAGGTCGCCCCTCGACGAGCTTAAAATCATTAAACACTTTATTCATCTCCTTAAGTTACATTTTTACATGCTCACAGCATTTTCAAAAGGTCCACCTAAAGTGTATTTTTAACATTTAGTGGTTCGGAAGATTTATGTGGCTAAGTAAAATATAAAAAGCCGCCAGAAGGCAGCTATGCTCTACAAAAAATTCAGTATTAGATGTTTTTAATGACTTTAGCTGGATTTCCAGCAACAACTGTATTAGGCGGAACATCTTTTATCACAACAGAACCTGCCGCTACTATAGAATTATCTCCGATATTGACCCCAGCCAAAATTACACAGCTGCCGCCAATCCACACATCGTTGCCTATCGTAATAGGAATTCCATACCCGCTTTTATTCCGATCCTTAGGTTCAATTGCATGACCAGCAGTATATATTCCAACATTGGGGCCAATCATACAGTTATCCCCGACTCTAACTTCTGCCATATCTAAAATAGTGCAATTATAGCCGGCGTAAAAGTTATCACCAACATGAATATTGTAGCCTAAATCACAGTGGAAATTATGTTCAATCGAAGGATTTTCGCCAACACTGCCAAATAACTCCTTTATAACTTTCTCTCGTTTTGCTGAATCTTCCACTGCACTTTCATTAAATTCCCGAACAAGCTTGTGTGCTCGAATAGTCTTTCTTTTTAAATCAGCTGTACCCCGTTCATAGAAGATCTTCTCTTTCATATATATGTCCTCCTATATGGTTTTACTTATTTTAACATAGTATTTAATCGTATTCTCTGCTGAAACTAATATCTATCTAGATTATATGTAGATGTTTTTATTTCTATAAACGAAATATATTAATTTGAGATTCTTCAATTGACAAGTTTCGACAATAGGAGTACTATAAAAGTGTAGATAAGAGATAATAAAAAAACGTAGAAATAAATAGGAGGAATTCTTCATGACAAACTTACAAGACAAAGTGGCAATTGTTACAGGCGGTGCTTCTGGTATTGGACTAGCAACTGTAAAGGCTTTCCTAGATAAAGGAGCAAAAGTTGTTTTAGCTGATTATAATGCAGAAGCAGGAGCAGAAGTTGAAAAAGAACTCAAAGAAAAATATGAGGACGTTTTATTTGTAAAAGCAAATGTAGCTGAAGAAAGTGAAGTTGAAAATTTAGTTGCTGAAACGGTTAAACATTTTGGCAAACTAGATATCATCTTTAATAATGCTGGTGTAGGAGTACAAAAACCAACACATGAGCTAACAGCTGAGGAATATAAACGCGTAATTGCGATTAACCAAGACGGCGTATTCTATGGTGCAAAATATGCAATTCGTGAAATGCTAAAAACTGGCGGAGGTTCTATTATCAGCACTTCTTCTATCTTAGGATCTGTTGGCGAACCAACTTCCATTCCATATGCTGCAAGTAAAGGAGCAGTAAACCAAATTACAAAATCATTAGCTTTAGAATATGCAGATCGCAATATTCGTGTAAATGCAGTAGCTCCAGGATTCATCGAGTCTGGCATGGTTAGCAAAGAAGCTTTAGGTGATTTCTACGATGGTTTAGTTGCAAAACACCCAATTGGCCGTTTAGGCAACCCAGAGGAAATCGCACATGCTGTTGTGTTCTTAGCAGAAAACGACTTTGTTACAGGTACAACAGTGTTTGTTGATGGTGGTTATACTGCAATATAATAAAAATTCACCCTCGATTGTTAGCAATCGAGGGTTATTTATTATCGTAGTTTATAGAAGCTATCTCTAAACCAGCTCTAACTTCCCCAAAGCCCTTCACCAATATTTCTCCGTCCTTATCTTCTAAATTAGGAAAAACAAGCACCGAAATAATTTCCTTCCCTCTTTCTTCAAGAATGGATAGATTAAATATCCCAATATGGTCTCTAGCATGGATCTTCTCCCCAGGCTTAACCAAAATGTGAAAGCCTTCTCCGTTTAACTCTTCTGTTTCTAACCCTAACTGCAGCAATACTTCAAGTCCCTCTTCTGTCATTATGGCAATAGAATGCTTTGCTTCGGAAATTTGGAGCACTGTGCCTGTTATTGGTGCATAAATATCGCCGTTAACAGGAATGATTGCAAGACCCTCTCCGAATACTTTTCTTGAGAATACAGGATCTGGCACACTGTCTAACGGAATGATTTCGCCGCTGATAGGACTATGTATGCAAACCTGTGCTTTTTTCCTTTTCATCATTCAGTCTCCCCTTCCTGCCCCTTACTATTTATATAATCGATATAGCCAAATGCTAACGCTTCTACCACAATGAAAAAAGCCGACGCTGATTGTATCCACCAATTTTTAGGGTTAGGGTTCTTTGAACTTGATGCATATAAATTCAAATCCGAATGCCCTGATAGCCAATTACTCTTAAAATTGGTAAGCGAGATAATTTTTGCTCCTTTTACTGCTGGTATATCCAGTAAGCCTTGCAGATTTGGATTTTCTCCGGACAATGACAGCAATATAATTAAATCATCGCTTGTCAGCTTTTCAATAATACGCTTATATTCATTCGTATGCGACATTCCCGGAATTAGCTGCACTGGTTTGCCAATCAATAAGAACAAACGCTGCAGCTCTGCAGCTTGATTTGTCTGTGCAAAGCCTGTAGAAATAACATAGATATTTTTACTTGCTTCAATCGCTTTATAAATGGGTAAAAGATCGACATTATTTAAATATTGCATCGTTTTTTGAACATCTTGGAGAATTTGATCAAAAAGCTCGTTCTGCTCTGGAGTATCTTCAGAATCATTTATTTCCCATTTTACAAAATTTTTAAATTCACTATAGCCGCTAAACCCTAACTTTTGGGAAAATCTTAAAATGGATGATTTAGAGGCTAAACTATTTTTAGCTAATTCATTAATTCCTAGCTTGCCGATTTTTTCTTTATTTGCAAGCACATATTTAGCAATCGTTAAATCTGTATCACTTAAATAGTCATAGTTATTATTAATTAATTCCTCCAGACTCATCGGAATCTCCTTCCATTGTAAAAAAGTAACAGGGTATGAACTTCTTACCCTGTTACTTCATTTTAGCAATACATCTATTCTTAATGAAGCTCTGTCCAAAAATCCTTGTTTGCTTCAATTAAATCATCCAATATATCTTTTGCAACACTTGCACTTGGCACTGTTCGTGAAAGTGTCAGTGCTTGCCAAAGCTTTTGATATGATTTTTCTAAATATGCTTGTACAACTAATTTTTCAACAGATACTTGCTGCTCAATTAACCCTTTTTGGAACTGAGGAATGGTGCCGATTGATATTGGCTCAACGCCTGCTTTGCTTACTAAACAAGGAATCTCAACCATTGCATTCGGATCGACATTGGCAATCGCTCCATTATTTGGAACAATTAACAACATTCTTTCGTACGTATTGTACGCAAGGGCACCGGCAAGCTGAACAATAAATTCTGCATGCTCTCCTGCTTCAATGCTTGTCCCTTCTGCTGTACCAGCTTCGGCGATACGTTTGCATTCTGCAAATACATTCTTCTCACGATGATTCATTACTTCATTTGCTCTCGTAAAGGATGGATTAGAATGCTCGACAACATAATCTGGGTATAAATAATATTTTAAATAGGTGTTGGGTAAAGTGTCTGGATCTACAGCATATATATCTTTTGCTTTTGTGAATGTATCCATCCAGCTGGATTCAGCTAACAGCGGATTGTTAATGCCGTCATTTTTAGCTCCATAACCCCATTTTTTAACATGCTCTTTCAGCTGTGGCATTAAGTCATTGCCCGCTTTATCATAAAGCTCTGTCCACCAGCCGAAGTGGTTTAAACCATAGTAACGTTCGATTATATCATTTTCAGATTCTAACCCCAATATGTCTGCCATGGACTTTTTAATAGCTACAGGCATATCGCAAATATTGATAATTTTTGAGTCAGGTCGCAAAATCCGGGTAGCTTCCGCTACAATGGAAGCAGGATTTGAATAATTTAACATCCATGCATTCGGTGAATACTGTTCCATATAGTCGATTAATTCCACTACTTTTGGGATAGACCTCATTCCATAGGCAATGCCACCAGGACCGCATGTCTCTTGGCCAACAACTCCATATTTTAAAGGAATCTTCTCATCCTGTTCACGCATTTTCAGACCGCCGGCACGAATATGTGCCATCACAAAATCAACATCAGAAAACGCTGTTTCTGGGTCTGTTGTTGCAACAAACTCCATTTCAGGAGCACGTTCCTTAATGATAATTTCACAAGCATTCGCAATTGTTTCTTGACGTTCTTTATCGTTATCATAAAACTTCAGCTTTCTTAAAGGAAATTTATCCTGGTTTTCAATTAGCATCATCACAATTCCCGCAGTATAAGTACTTCCTCCGCCAGCAATAACAACTGAGTTCTTTTTCATAAAAAATCCCTCACCTCTAGTTTGATTGATTAGTATAAACTAATCCTTAAGGCGAGTATACTCGATTTTTTATTGTAAATAAGTGTTTCGAAGGACATTGGGAAAAGTCCCAGCGGTTGGTTCGTTTTGCTGCTATTTAAAGCTTTGAAGATTTGCCAGTATAAAGTTTTATTTGAATACTTGTACATATAATGATAATTTTTGTTTGCGAAAACAAATCGATTTCATGTGATAACAGCTTATCATCAATTGCGGTAATTTCATCATAGCCCCACTCATCAATACCTCGCATCCCATCAAAGGCAATGCTATCACTGTTAGCATACACATTTCGTGTAATATCAAAGTCAAAGAAAAACCTTCTAACTTGGCTCCATATTACTTCATACAGTAAGTCATCATAATGCTTAATAATCATTATGATAGTTGTTGGGTCTTCCATATCCTCCTTGCTGTTGTTGTCAAAATGATTAACCAGTTTCATATCCTTGATGCTGGCATCATGAAAGGAATGATTAAGAACGAATTCAGCTGTGTCTGAATCAAAGCGATGGCTAATACTTTGCAAGTTTTGTTGATATCCTGCTAGATCCCAGTGATCTTCTGATATAAAGAACTTCAAATTATATAACTCCCTTTTACTTTTTAGACATGCTTAAACAGATACGCACTTTAATAGGAAAAGGTTTCAGATAACATGCTAGAAAATAGTAAAAAAAGCTGCTTCACGCAGCTTTTTTTCATTGATTACATTAACTGAATTAAACCATGGATACCCGTCAGGATAATCCCAATAATAAACCCGCAAATAGCTCCGTTAACACGAATCCATTGCAAGTCTTTTCCAATATTGTTTTCAATCATGTCAATCATTGTTTCGTTATCAAGCTTATCTAAGTTTTCTTGCACAAGATCACCAATTTTCGCATGATTCTTTTCAATCAGGATTGTAATTTGCGTTTGTAACCATGCATCAATAGTCTTGCTGTTGCTCTGAACCATGCCAAGAAAGTGTAAGCACATTGGAATCAAATAAGCATCAATAAACTCTTCATCGTCCAATTGAAGCAGGATATTTTGCTGTATTTTTTGTAGGCTTTCCATTATAGTGCTGTCTAAATCCCATTCAGAAATCAACTGATTTTTCCACTTGTCGATTCCCTCTATCAGCTGTTCATTCTCGTTCATTGCTTCCATTTCTTTGCGAATATACTGGACTAAAGCTTCACGGTTTGGCTGTCCTTTATGCTGCAAGCTTCTTACACCGCTCAACAGTAAATTTTGCACGATGTTGCCAAGTTTCTCCTCGCTGAGCAAGCTTTCAATGGACCTTAACGCAAATTTAAGCATTCCATCTGCTTCAATCCGGTTAATTACATTCATGGAAACACTGCCAAGCTTGCTTTTTGTTTCTTCTTGCCTTAACCAGTTATCCGCTTTTTTTAGCACATGGTCTAATACTTTTTCATCGAAATTTTCATTAACTAATTTTGAGCTTATCGCTTCAATAATTTTTTTCACTTCAACAGTTGATAGTGTCAGTGTTATTTGTGATTTAATAAACGGGACCATTTTTTCAAGCTCTATATTGCTAACAAGCTTCTTAATCCCTTTAATGATTCCAACTCTTAAAGAACCTTTCGTTATAAGATCTGTAATGGTTGGAAGGAGCTTATCTGTAAAAGAGATATCCTTTATCTTATCTTGGATGCTTTCTTTAGAAAGCCAATCGTTTTTCAAAACTGTAACCAATCCATTTGTAACCCTTTTTCGATTATTAGGCAATAATGCAGTATGGGGTATCGGCAGTCCAAGGGGGTGACGGAACAATGCAGTAACTGCGAACCAATCTGCTAACCCACCAACAAGTCCTGCTTCAAATCCGCCTTGCAGCAATCTGATCCAAATAGAATCATCAAACGGTGCTGTTGCAATATAACCAATCCCCATAATAATCAAGGAATATACAGCTAATTTTTTTGATTTTGTTTTCATAGACATCTTTTTCCTCATCCTTAAATAATATTAAAATTTATCTATTCTTTTCTTATTATAACCGCCAATCACAGAAAATATCGTATTTAAGAGCAGCACTAAGCAAAAAAGCCGAATTTTTCATCCGGCTCTCTATACAATCTATAAAAATTTCTATTATTTGTCCAGTCGATTGAGTTTTGCAGAGATTTCTCTAAGAATACTGGTTTTTTCTTTTTGTATTTTCAATAGCTTCCAAGCATACCAAACTGCAAATATAAAAATCCCTATTTTCCCTAACCATATAATAGGAATAAATAATAAATTAACATCTACCCAACTCACGTAAAAAACCCCACTTTTCTTGTACAAACCTTTTGGTTAATTATATCTATATTTACTGCTTTTAACAAACAGAAAGAACAAGTATGATTCTATTATTGTTTCGTTTTTAATAGTTCCGTTAATTGTTCTTCTGCATAAAAGAAACCGTATATTTTTTTCCTTTTTTTTGTTTCCTTCAAAACTTCTGCTATTTTTTGATGCGCTTGTTGTTCATCACCTTTTAACTTTGCTAAAATAGCTTCACTTCTTTTATAACTGACAGGCTCTAGCGGACTCAAGTATTCATGAAGTTTTTTCATCTCTTCAAGATTTTTATTGCCACTGAAAATAGAATCTAACTGTCGGATATGGCTGATAAATTGCAGTGATAATTTATTCTTCTTCGTTACTGGTATTTGCTTATACGGTTCAATTAAAGCACTGGCACAGTCATAGCCATCCTTCAATAACGTGTAGTAAAAAATCATATACGCAATCATAATATTGTCAGAAGAAGGCTTCATTGTTTTTACCCGATTTATTAATTCTTCGGACCACTCGGAGGGATGTAAGGGAGAATTCATTTCTTTCAGCAACAAAAGCGATATCAGAAATTCTTTTGTTTGTTCTCCCCCTCTTGATAGCTCAAGTAAAACACGTCCATCTGATTTTAACGCCCCATTGGTTGGTAATATCGTTACAATGAAAATTGCCGAATTAAACATCCCGAGATATATAGCTAGATCTAAGTCCATTGGTATTCCGAAACTTAAACTGATTAAAGCAGCAGCCGCTGAAAAGATTGGCCCCCCTGCTGCAAACAGCTTATGTTGCTTGGCGATTGCAGTCAGTTCGTCTGTTAAAGGGGAACAGCTTGCTGCACCACCAAACAAGAACCAGCTTTCATTCACTTTAATATGCATTCTGTCACTGTTTTCGATTGTTAGTGGACCGACCGTTAAAAAGTTGAACCGATACCCTGCCCAAACTCCGAACAACACATGACCTAGTTCATGAATCAATAACGTCAGCAGTAAAAAGCCAAAGGATATCCCTGTAAAATTAGCCAAAGAAGCGACATTCGTAAATTGAAATGCCAATACAAGTATTCCTAAAACGATTGATACCGGCAATGGTTTTGTGAGTCTGCTCATTCCATTTACTCCCTCCAACACACTAATACGAATCAGTATGAAATAAGTTCCAAGTTTTAGAATTAACTTTAAGTTCCATTATTGTATAATGATAGATATTAGTAAAGGAGGTTTTTAGATGAATTCAATCGACTTAATTCTATTAAACTTTGCAGAAGTCAGAAGAAGAAGTATAAAAGTGTGGACATCTATCCCGTCAGAAAAATTATTCTGGAAGCCGGACAATGAGGCAATGAGCTGTATTGAAATGATTAGACATGTACTTGAAAGCGAGCATTATTATCATTTGGCTATAAAAAACAGGGCAAGTTTAGCTGTATTTGATTCCCCATTCGAAGGCAGACCATATTCAACTGTTGATGCAGAATTAGAAATTGCTGAGCCTTATCGTAATAGTTTTCTAGATACGATAAAATCCTTTACAGAAGAAGATTTAACTAAAATAAAAATTGACCGCTCTGAATCTGGTTACATAAGAGAGCTAGGAGATATGCTGTTGCGCGTCGCCTATCATGAGTCTGTTCACACCGGTCAGCTCCTGGATTATTTAAGAACAGCCGATATCCCAAGAGTTCGTATTTGGGACTGAGTTTAGGTGGTGCATAAGTATTATGCACCACCCGTCCTGCTCTATTCCAATTCCTCCACAAGTTTATCATTAATTTGTGTAACCTCTGTTTCCGCTGGTAGACTTTCCATCACCATATTAATGCTTGAATATCTTTTTTCATTAGAAAACAAATAAAAACCATGCCCGTCATGACCAATCGAAATGTAAAAAGAATTTGGTTTTAAAGGAACGACTGCTGTTCTCTTCTTATAATGGAACTGCACATTATTGATGGACGAAATGGCATAAAAATCATTCATGACCGCTTGTATATAGGTATCATTAATAATTTGCGAAAGAGTATCTATATCCATAAACTTCACAGTTATATACGCTGGATGATAGAAACTTCTTATTCTTCTAGAACTATGGTAGATTCTTTTTTCTAATGAATATTGGACATTGTATTCTAAACTTAGTGCGTCAAAGTCAGTTAAGTATTCTTCGACGTTATTAGTTTCCAAATAAAGTGATAGATATAAAGGAAAGGTATTAGCAGCAAATAAGAATTTCTTTAAATAATCTCGCTCACTGTTATCATGTTTTTCATCCACGCTGAGATAGTAAACTTTAGGCGAAGTCTGCAAAAATTCAGTTTTAACAGGCAAAAAATGCTCTTTCAACACCTCCTGCAAATCCTCTTCCTTTAACCATAATTGATCCATTGATTTCACCCTTTACATTCCGCTATTAGTCTATAATCGTTCCGCTCGGCAGATGATTGATTAGCTCATCCAATGATGCATAACGGAGATCATTCGTATAGATAGTAAACCCTTGCCCATCATGCCAAATTACAATAACCGTTGCTGCTTCTTTCATATTAAAGCACGGAACTAGAGATTGCTTTTGTCTGCCAAATAAACCTTTAGTAAGTTTCTGCTTATAGGTAATATTATCTGAAAAAGAAACAGCATAAAACTGATTAGATCCTGCAAACCAAAAGCTTTCCTCTAAAACAAGGTTCAGCGCAGAAGAGTTATTTATTGTAATTCTAAAGACCGGATATCCCTTTTGTTTTGGTTCTACATAGCCTAATGAATAAAGAATGCTTTTCTGTCTTAATTTAGATTCCAGTTCTTCTGTACAGTCTTTATATGCTTCAAATACAACAAAAAGGGAGAATTCATTTTGTTTACATAGAAAGTCATATAAAAATTGCTTCGTTTCCTCATCATAATTCTCATATTCCGAAGGACCAATATATATTTTAGACAATACTCGAGCTTCTTCAAATAGTAAATAATCCTCCTCTGAATTAAATGGCTCTGCTGTTATATGAATCTTGGTCAAGAACAAGCCACCTCTTCCTATGTAGTTCTTTGTGTAAGTTTTTTTATAATAGAGGTAATTCCGTTTAAACAAAGCAAAATGATTAGTTGTAGAAAGGAAAATAAAATAATAGCCAAAAATAAATCGAAATACTCCTCGCCTGGCGGTGAATCGGTTGAAATATCCACATTTAATATATTAAAAAAATAGGAAAAACCAATTGAACAGAATAAGCCTAAGTAAATGCTTATCCAGTGACGATAATATCTTATATTTATTAAACCGAAAAAAATAAACATGTGCTTAACCCTATACATATTGTATTAATCAAAATAATTATTAGTAGATGCTTTGTTTCAATCTGCATAGAGTTGCTACCTCCAGGGGAAAAATGAGAGTGATATTCTTTGATATAATAAATTCTTCAAAAATAAAAGCCGTCCAACTAGGACGACCTCTTCTATACTATTTCGCTGCAGGCACTCATTCACCTTCTTCTTCCAGATTTCTCACAATTAACTTTACTACCTCTTTATGTGACAATTCATTAGTCAATTTTCTTTCACCACCCACTCCTAAGTAATCGTTAGGAGTCCACCAGGAGCGCATGGCATCTTCTCCAAACTCCAACTTCTTATCACGGGTATTATGGCGTTTGACTGTTTCTTCGAATGTTAGATCAAAGTAATAGGTAAATGCCTTTCCATCATAGAAATCAATTAGGTTATGGAGCATGTTACCGTAGCGGATTTTATTCAGTATCCCTTCGACAATAACATATTTACATTTGCTCTTTCCATATTCAGCAACTTGACGAATCAGATCAATAGATAGGTTCCCTTCTCTATCGTGAACCTTTAGCATATCTCGGCGGATTGTATCCTGGGAAACTAACAGTGTGGCAGTACCATAATGGTCTTGAATACTCTTTGCTACAGTAGTTTTACCGCTGCCTGAATTTCCACGCAAAATTATTAACTTAGATTCCATTATTAATGGTCCCCTTTAGAAAATACTTATCCTTTATTTTTCTGGGTGAACTCCATTACTGCGTTTCGCGAGTTTACAATTTTTTCAATACTATCATCATAATACTTAGATACGTAGGCATAAAAGATAATATCGATTGTTAAGAATTGGGCGAATATCGAGCTTGTAGCAGCACTGCGGAACTGCGCTTCTGGTGCGCGCACATATTGTAAGGATAATCCAACCTTTTGTGATAAGGTATTATGACCAAAACGGGTTAGTCCAATGGTTTGACAGCCAGACTCCTTTGCGATATCAACAAGGCGAAGTACTTCCGTTGTCTCACCTGTATTCGACACACAGAAGAAGATGCAATTTTTTGAAGCTCCTGAAAGGATGGAAGCATAAATATGGGCATCTTGGATTGCTACAACGACTTTTCCTAAGCGGGACCATTTTTGCATAATATCATTTGCTACAAGAGATGAAGCTCCTAAACCATACACATATACAACATCTGCATGCTTTATACTTTCAATTGCTTTATCAATCATTTCATCATCTAATTCTAAAGCAGTTTCTTTAATAACCTGTACTGAATTCGAGACAATCTTTTCCTTAATGGACTGGGTTGTTTCGTTTTTTTCAATATCAGAAAAGCTGCTTTTCAAAGAATGGGAAAATTGGGATGAAAGAGACAGCTTTAAATCTGAATAGCCTTCCACTCCAATGGAACGGCATAAGCGGATGACCGCAGCACTGCTGGCATTTGCATGCATAGCCAATTCATGAACAGACATTCGTACAATATCATTGGCATTTTCTAATATGTATTGTGCGACCTTTCTTTCTGACTTGGGCAGCTCTTCAATAATACTTTCAATTCTCACTAATATATTAACGGAAGTCATAGTTTCCCCCTTTTCAATCTCTCTGTTGTAAAAAATAATCCACTTAGTGTTATAGTACTGAATTTATTTTATCAAGAAAAGCTACCTGACTAATAGGTTTTTGATTAAAACTCTAAAAACTAGCGAAAAGCAAGCCTCAAAGATACAAGATGCTTGAGGCTTGCCACTCTAAACTATTCTAATGTAAATTGAAATTTCCCCCATGGCTGCAGAAAATCTAATAAAAATACTTCCTCAGGAACAATACGGCCAACCACATTTGTCTTTCCCGAGTTTTCCATATCTTGCAGAGCGATTTGCAGCTCTCCTTTGTACTGCCCGTATCGCTCATTTTCTATAAGAATATCTCCGCGGCGAATGTTAGGCGTGTTTGTTGCTTTAAAGTCTTCCTGTTTATATTTCACTCGTGATTGCGTAGACCTGATTAAATAATCGGAAACATCACCCCTGTAAAAATGAAATTCATCTAGCACAATTTTTTTCTCAAGCTCTGTGATCGAGTTATATAATTCTGTTTTGAATGTCAGCATGTTGCTGTTAAGCTGACTTAGCACCTTCATTTCGGCTTCTGAAGCATAGGCATTAGCAATGACCACTTCGTCTATCAGACCAGTCGCAAACAAGTGTTTAGCCTGTGTTTCTATAGGAAGGTTACGATGCATTTCTAGTGTGCACAACCCTTCAGTAACTGGCCACGGTCCAAATGTTGCTGCTTGTGAATTAATAAAAGCAGCTGTGCTTATATTATGCTTTTTAAACAGATCACAGCATTTGTTGAAATGGGAATAAGTTAAACCTGCATAACGATGCGGATAAAAATTGTGGGAACCTACTAAATTATCTCGATTAGGCTGATAAGCGATAATATTATCTAAATAATTAGTAGCATTGCTCATATTAATTTCAATCTTTAGCCCAAAGGGATTATGTGTCATGATTGCTTCTTCATTTCCAGAAAAACCTGCATCTAGGCGAATGCCATAAGCACCCATGTCTGCAAAGAATGACAGGTCATTATAGGAAATTCCTAAAGCAGTTAAAACTCTCGGTGCTATATCGACCATACTTTCATCTCTAGATCATTTGCAAAAGAACAAATTTCTTGAAAATTTTTCATAATGTCCTTCTGTTGACCATTAACGGACAACAGACATGTAAACACCTTTTCAAAGCCGTACTTATGGGCCAGTTGAAGATATTGTTTATCTTTTTCCATTGTGGAATGCTCAGGATATAGGGATATTCCTAACTTTTTCATGAAAGTTTCCTCTCTATTTTAAAATGGAACTGGTGTAATGTTACCAAGGATAAGCGCCTGCTTAGCTCCTGTTGCTTTAGGAACATTGCTTGGTAAATTATTCATCGTTTCGTTTGCTAAGACAGCAAACGCTATTGCTTCTTTTGCTTCAGATGAAAAACCTAAATCCTCCTGCCTTATTACCTGACAAAACTCTGAAAGCTCTTGTTGTAGCATCACAAGCAGCATTTTATTGTAAGACCCGCCTCCGCCAATAACAACTTCGTCTATTTTAGTTGTGGGAAAGATAAACTTTTTATAGTTTTCAGCTATGGACTTTGCGGTAAACATGGTCATTGTTGTCACAAAATCATGTTCGGAAACTTGCGGATAGGCATTTACTAGGGAGTCTACTAATGCTGTGCCAAATAATTCTCTCCCTGTTGATTTTGGTGGTGAAGCAAGGATAAACGGAATTTCCATACAGTGTTCCAGCAAGTCTTTATTAACATTGCCGGTTTTTGCAATTTCTCCTTTATTATCAAAAGGAACCCCGTAAAACTTTTCGCAAAGATAATCTATTATCATGTTTCCCGGACCGGTATCAAACGCCTGCACATCTTCTATGGCAGCAGCCTTCGGCAAAACGGTGGCATTTCCAATACCGCCTATATTCTGAAGAATTATCGATTTTTCCCTGCTGCCATATAAAAGAAGCTCTGTATATGGAACTAGTGGTGCACCTTGTCCTCCTGCCGCCATATCCATTGTACGGAAATTAGATACTACAGCTGTTTTTGTTTGATAGGCAATAACAGCTGGCTCGCCAATTTGTAAGGTAGACGGGCTCAAGCCTTCTGTTTGATAGGGCTGATGATAAATGGTTTGTCCATGTGATCCGATGACATCAAGGTCTTCCAAGGCAAGCTTTGCCTTTTTACAAACATCAGTAACAGCAGCTGCAAAAATTTCACCGAGCTTAAAATTTAAAGAACAGATTAGTGCGCTGTTTGAAGTTTCAATTGAAAATGAATCATGGATTTCCTTTTTTATGTCTTTGGAATAAGGAAACGACATAAATTCAATCAGTTCAACCTTTGTTTTCATACCGCAGCCGTCTATTTTGACTAATGCCACATCAACTCCATCTAATGATGTTCCAGACATAAGGCCTACAACATATGCCAAATAAGTACACCTCCATTTATTCAAATACTAATAAGAAACAACCTAATGAGCAGCCTACTAATAATGCTAGAAATAATGTAATTACATGCTTTTTATTGTTTAATTTACGTTCAATCCAGACAATCACAAATGTTAAAGCACTGCTGATTCCAATGCTATTGACAATACTTAATGCAGCTTGCTGATTTACTCCAGTAGCACTTAAAAGAGGAACAAAGACAAGATTAAAAATGAGTATTAAGCTAAAGAAAATCGCGGCACTTTTATAGCTAAAAAAGAGCAGATTTTGTGTCTTTCTCATTTGCTTCCCCCCTGTAATAAACACATTACCTTACGCTGCGGATTTTTCTTCGCTTTCTTGGGTGACGAGCTTATTATCATATATTTTAAAGAATGGTAAATAGATAAGCACAGAAAGAACCATATTAATAAGAACTATTACAATAGCTCTCCAGTCCCCGCCTGTTGCTAAATAGGCACCAATTGGAGCTGGCAAGGTCCATGGCACCATTACATAGGTTGGGCTGACCATTCCGATTGCTGTTGCTATATAGGCAATAGTTGCTCCCACTAATGGCGTAATAATGAATGGAATAATTAATAGTGGATTTAATACAATCGGGACACCAAAGATTACCGGCTCGTTAATATTAAATAAGCTTGGAATAATCGTAGTCTTTGCCATTGCTTTACTATATTTTGATTTTGCTGTTAATAACATCGCAATGACTAATCCTAATGTTGCACCAGATCCGCCAATCCAAATAAACCATTGAAAAAATGTTTCAGGAGCAATATGCGGAATATTGTTTCCAGCCGCAACTGCTGCGGAGTTATTAGCTAAATACACTTCCCAAACGGGGCGGGCAACTGCTCCAACAACGGAGACACCGTGAATTCCAAAGGACCAAAAGAAAGTAATTAAAAATGTTGGCAGAATGACTCCAAGATACGTATCACCGGCTTTAATGAGTGGTGCAACTGCTTTGCCTACAATCGAATGGGTATCTATCCCAAAAACGACAGTAATAAGCGCCATAACGGTTAATACGAGGGTCACAGGTATTAACGCTTCAAACGACCTTGCGACAGAAGGCGGCACAGGACTTGGCATTTTTATCATAATTTTCTTCGATTTGCATAAACGGAGAATTTCTACAGAAAAAATCGAAACGATCAGACCAACAAACAGACCATGTCCTCCAAGATTAGCCATCGGCAGGACAAAGCCGACCTCCTCTACCGTTTGGACACCAATCGTAAATAAGAATGCAGCAGTAGAAAGCAGCGCACCAGAAAGAGGATCAATCTTATAGCTTTGAGATAAACTATAGCCTATTCCAAACGTGATATATAAAGT
Source organism: Niallia sp. MER 6 (assembly GCF_023714395.1). Lineage (NCBI taxonomy): Bacteria > Bacillati > Bacillota > Bacilli > Caryophanales > Bacillaceae > Niallia > Niallia sp. MER 6. Next base: position 17,883 of record NZ_JAMAUK010000041.1, read on the forward strand.
CATGATAAACATTGTTAACCGGTACGGAATTAAGATTTCTGCTGCATGTTTACTCGCCCAAGCTGCAATAGCAGAATCAGCACTCACTGGTGGAAAAGCAATAATCAGAAAGATACTGCCAAAGATTATAAACGGCAATGCGGAAACCACCCCGTCGCGGATAGCCCGTAAATGTTTTTGCTCAGATAGCTTTGCCATGGGAGTAGAAAGATTTCTTTCTAAAAAGTCTACAAACTTATCCATTTATATTCCCTCCTAATTGTTCACTAGCTCACCTGTTATTTCTTGGTTAATTCGTGCAGTAGCTTTAATAAAGCTGGTCCGCCAAGGGGGCTGTAGGCTTGTGAAGGGATAACCCCACAAGGAACACCTGCTTCATCAGCAGATTCTTTAAAACTGTCATAACGGTGTCTGACTTGAGGAGCAACCATTGCCACATCCCAACCGTTGCGGATTTCCGAAGCAAAGTCAGTCGCGCCAACTGCTAATACATCCAATATTAAGCCATCATTTTTGGCTTCTTTTTTTAGTGTGTTCACCAAAATGGAACTAGACATTCCACCAGAACATACAAACAAAACTTTCATATTAACCTCTCCTTTACATATCCAAATTTTGATAGCGCTTTCTAAAAATGAGTATAACGTTTTTGTAATAATGTTTCAACTTATATTTAAATAATATGTTATAAAATTTCAAATATAACTATCTTTATAAAGTGTTGCTAATAGCTGCCGAGAATCCACTAAGAGATGTTTTTGTTGGCTCACAAGCTAATTTTTTAAATGTTCTCGGCAATCTGGACAGAGTAATGGAAATATGGATACCGCCCAGCCAATATGTAAATAGACCCTCAAATCCCCGGGAAGAAAGCAACTTATACCATGCAGGTTACATGTTACATGAAAGAGGCACAAACAAAGGCTGGATTCGTTCTCAAAACATGTATGTAAAGGCAACAAAACATCCGGCTGCCTTCTCTAATCTCATTAGGTATTGGTACATTTGCATTAGAAGCACTCGTAAATTTTAATCGCGGTTAGCATCCTAAACATGAATGACAAAAAGGGTGCAGATATTATCTGCACCCTTATCGTGATAAACATTAACTATTAATCCGTTGAGGCATCACCAGAAAACTATTGGCTTTCCGGGATTTAAGAATCTTAATCATCTGCTCCTGCAGAGATTTATTACAAGTTACCTGTAATAGTACCTCGCTTTTACGATTAGAGAAAAATTTAATTTTCTTTTTCTTCTTAAGTGCTATTTCAATAAACAAACCTATTAAAAAACCACCAATTAGACCAAGCAAACCCCAAATAATTGGTCCTAAATACAAGACGAATCCATAGATAGAGCCTAAAACCATAAAGATAGAACCGCCAAGCATCGCTCCATCAAGAATACTTCTGCCGTCAACGGAATGGATAGAGTCTACTATATGTAATTGATCATCAAGATTTTCCATCGGTAAAGCCACAATATTCTGCGGCTTTACTCCCTGCTTTTCCATTTCATGAATGACCATTTCAACAAAGGGAGAATGTTCAAATGTAGCGATAATTTGGACTGTATTATTATCTAATGTGTTGTGTTCTGACAAGTTTTCATCCCTCACTCTAAGGAAACGAATTTGCTCAATATCATATAATGTATTTGTTTCTATTACTGCTGTATATGCTTGATATATGGCAAAGGCATACATTGACGGTAGAAAAAGAAACCATTGCGAATCAAGAGCAGCTGTTGCACTCGGAAAATCACCGAGAAACGAATGAAGCCAAGCACTAACTGCACTTGCTTGATAAGCAACATATATCCACCAAGCTAAAACTAAGGTGCCAACGATTGTACTGCCGGCATATAGTTGACCTAAGCCAGGCGATAATAACGACCAGAAAAATCCTACCCAGGGATTTTTCTTATCAAGTATGACAACATCGAAAAAGGTTACAGCAGATGGAGAGATAGGAGCGTCTTCCACTTCTGCAAGTACATGGCTTTTTGCAATTTCTACGGCACAGCGGTAACTGTCCCATATACTATATACATACACTGCCATATAAAGCAGGAACCAATTTTCGTTAATTTCTGCCTTTGCTTCCTCGAATCTTCCTAGCATGGATAAGATAATCCCCATGTTTACATTGGCCTGACTGTTTACAACAAGCTCCCAAATAATCAGCATAAAACCATGGAGGTACTTACCGAGAAACATATGCCCAAACCCTGGAAAGGCAGCAGACCACCAAGCAGCAACCCATGGAGTGCGGGGATATGCAGAATTTACTCCCCATGCTGATATTGTGCCTTTTGCATAACGAGGTCTTATGTTAGCTGACTGGAATTTTTGATGCGGCATATGTTAGTCCCCCTCGACTCGGTGTCTTTATTAATATTACCAGCAATTGCCTGTATCATTCGGAAACTTCTTTTTTACTGTTTCTTTCTTATCACAGGATTACAAACTCATTACTTTATATTTACTTTTAATGGTCCTCTCTAGATTTCCGCCTATTATCGGATATAATGAAGTTCTGATAAAAAAAGTTTTAGCAAAAAAATACCCAAAAAAACAAAAGGTCTTCTATCTGTTGGTGCATAGAAGACCTTTTGTCTATTTAGCAATCATTTTTTAGACTAATAAATATTGTGGAGCAGGACCTGTATATGCTGCCCCATTTATTGTTATACCGTTTGTTTAACCTGCTCACGCAATTTCTGTGTTGCCGCTACCATGTTTTTAAGGGATTGTACTGTTTCTTCCTCGCGTCGTGTTTTCAAGCCGCAGTCAGGATTCACCCAGAACTGTTCTTTTGCAATAACTTCTAGGCTGTCGTTTAAGATTGTTTCAATTTCTTGAATACTTGGAACACGCGGACTGTGAATATCATACACACCTAATCCAATGCCTAGCTCATATGCGTTTTGCTTAAGTGAATGAATCAGCTCTCCGTGACTTCTCGACGTTTCAATTGAAATGACGTCTGCATCTAAGGCGCGAATAGTGTCTAAAAAGTCATTGAACTCACAATAGCACATATGTGTATGAATTTGTGTTTCATTCTTTACACTTGATGTGGCAAGCTTAAATGCATTCACTGCCCACTCTAAATATTCCTCCCATTTTTCCTTACGTAACGGCAGGCCTTCACGCAGTGCCGGTTCATCTACTTGAATAATCGCAATGCCCGCTTCCTCTAACACGCTAATTTCCTCTCTCAATGCTAACGCTATTTGATTTGCTACTTGTTCTCGGGATATATCATCACGGACGAAAGACCAGTTTAGAATGGTAATTGGCCCTGTTAACATGCCTTTCACATATTTTTCCGTTAACTCTTGTGCTTCTATGACTTCTTTCACTGTCATCGGAGCGATCCATTCTACATCGCCATATATAATTGGCGGCTTCACACACCGTGAACCATATGAAACGACCCATGCTTGCTTTGTAAAGGCGATTCCTCTAAGCTTTTCACCAAAGTATTCGACCATATCTGTCCGCTCGAATTCTCCAGTTACTAACACATCAAGTCCGATGTCTTCCTGGATTTCTATCCAGCGTGCTGTTTCATTTTTGACAAACTGTGCATATTCAGCATCGGTAATTTCCTTTTTACGCCATGCTGTTCGTGTCCGCTTCACCTGATCAGACTGCGGGAAGCTGCCGATTGTTGTTGTTGGAAAATCCGGTAATTGCAGTTCTTCTTGCTGTAATGCTTGTCGTTCCTTAAAGACAGCAGGTCGTGAAAAATGCTGAGGCTGCACGCTAGAAACCAGCTGACCAACATTGTGATTATTTCTTGCTTCATGCCTTGCCAGTGCATCAATTTTCAGTTTACTCTGTGTAAGGGCAATTTCATTTGTCAACGTTTCGTTTCGTACATAAGACGTTACTTGAATCAACTCTGCTATTTTCTCATCTGCGAACGACAGAGCATCCTGTAAAGCAGCATCTAGTGCTTTTTCAGAAACAGTTGTAACAGGTACATGCTGCAGACTGCAGGATGATTGAATCCAAGCCTCCTTAACACCGCTTAATGCTAAACAAGACTGTGTTGTTGCCGCTTTTTCTACTAAATCTGCCTTCCAAATATCTCGTCCATTTACTAGTCCAATCCCTAATACTTTCTCTTCAGGGAAACCATATTTTTGGATAGAACGGATATTTCCCTCTCCTCCATGAACAAAATCAAGACCAATCCCAGCAACAGGCAGTTGTGTCAGCTCCTGATATGCGGAAAGTGCCTCAAAGTACGTTTGCAGCATGATTTTTGCGGCTGGCACTTCTATTGATAATTGCTTGTAAATTTCTTTAACAAGCTTAATATCTTCTTCGCTTAGTGTCAGTACTAATGCAGGCTCCTCGACCTGAATCCACTCTGCTCCTGCATCAATAAGCTGTTGAAACACTTGTGTATACAGCGGTAAAAGCTTTAATACAAACGATTCTTTTGCTTTTTTATCATAACCTTTCGCTAGCTGTACGAACGTAAACGGTCCAATAATTGTAGGCTTCGTTAAAAGTCCTAATTCTTCCTTTGCCTCTATAAAATAATCTAAAATATAGTTATTTGTCAGCGACAATTGCTTATTTTCATATTCAGGAACAATATAGTGATAGTTTGTGTTAAACCATTTTGTCATTTCACAAGCTACAGCATCTTTCCCGCCGCGTGCCATTGTGTAGTATGTTGTCAAATCTACTTCTTTTCCAGACCACTCATAACGGCTTGGCACTAAACCGAACATTGCAGCTAAATCAAGCATACGGTCATAAAAAGTAAAGTCTCCGACAGTGAGTAAATCCAGGCCAAACGCTTGCTGGCGTTTCAAGTTATTCAGTCTAATTGCTTTCATATCAGCAATAAATTGCTCTTTTGAAATTTTCTGATTCCAAAAAGATTCGACACAACGCTTCCATTCCCGATTTTCACCAATGTAAGGGTAGCCAATAACAGTACTAATTAATTTCATTATTATATTCCTCCTGCATCTTAATATTAGGTTTTCTTATAGAATTAATCGGTATTAAAACAGTAAAAACATGATCCTATGTCATTACTCAGGTAGCAGTCACTTCAACAAAGCGCTCACTGTCCAGTTCTCTAATATACTTTGTTAGCTCCTCCGTCATTTCAAATCGTAAGAAAGGCGTGATTAAATAAATTCCTTTAAATTTTTCTGCAGCGGCAGCTACTAGTTCCTTAGCAATTGCAATTCCCTCAAGCCGGGCCTTTAATGGGTCATTGCCGCATGAGGCCATCGCCTGCCTGACATCATCGGGCAGCTTTATGCCTGGCACTTCGTTATGGATAAATTCAGCATTTCGAGCGCTTGTTAGCGGCATAATACCAGTAAAAATAGGTGTTTCAAGATGTTTAGTAGCTTCATATACCTCTTCCAACTGGTTTACAGAAAAAATTGGCTGGGTCAAAAAAGATTGAGCGCCGCATGCTATTTTCTTCTCTAGTCGTTGGACTGCTTTATCCAGATGGCGGACATTCGGATTAAAGGCTGCTGCTATTTTGAAATTGGTGCGCTGCCCTAGACTTTGTCCCGAATACGACAACCCTTCGTTAAACTGTTTGACAAGACTAATTAAATCAAATGATGACAAATCATAAACACTTGTTGCCCCTGGAAAATCACCCAGCTTGGAAGGGTCGCCAGTCACAATTAATAGTTCACTTAGTCCAAGAGTTTGCAAGCCCATCAGGTGGGACTGCAAGCCGATCATATTTCTGTCACGGCAAGTAATATGAATAAGAGGCTCTGAGCCAATCTCGTTCTTCAGCTTTGTTCCGAGAGCGACATTGCTTATGCGCGGGCTGGCTAAAGAATTATCTGCTAGTGTGATGGAGTCGACACCTGCTTGATGCAGTGTTTTCGCACCTCTCATAAATTCTTTAATCCCCAGTTTTTTGGGCGGGTCCAGTTCAACAAGAATCGTTCGTTCGGACTTCGCTTTTTCATGCAGCCCTTTTTTACTTTCACTTTTAGCAACTTCTATTACTTCGATTTTACGCACTTTAATCTGTTTTTCCGTAATTGGTGTAAGATTTCCAAGTGCTTTTTTTACTGCTGCAATATGTTTTGGTGTTGTTCCGCAACAGCCCCCAATAATCCGTGCTCCTTGTTCACGCAAACTTACGGCACTTGAGCCGAAATAGTCAGGGACCGCTTCGTAAACGAAACGTCCGTCTATATATTCTGGAAGGCTGGCATTCGGATAGACGGAAAGAAAGGCGCTGTTAGGGAGCGGCACTTCTTCGAGAGAGCGAATCATATGATGTGGTCCTAAATGACAATTGATTCCAACAGCGTCTGCGCCTAATGCCTCTAATTGGAGAAAGGCATCATTTAAATGGACACCATCCTGTAAATAGCTGTTTTCATGCAAAGAAACATTAGCGATAATTGGAAGTTCCGTTTCATTGCGAGCAATCTTTAATACTGTCTCTAATTCTTCTAAGTCATAATACGTTTCTAAAAGCAGGCCATCAGGATTCTCCATCAGCTGGCTGTATAATTGCTCACGAAAGCTTCTTTTAATTTCATCCAACTCGAGATCAGACTTACGAAAGCTTCTTGACGCACCGATAGTTCCAAATACAAATGCTTTTCCTTTGGCTGCTTTTCTGGCAATGGATATGCCTTTTCTGTTGATGCTGCTAACATCTTCCTCCAAGCCATATCGTTTTAATTTAAAGTAGTTCGCACCGTATGTATTGGATTGGAGTATATCTGCTCCTGCTTCCAAGTAAGCAGTATGAATAGTTTCAATCCGATCAGGATGGGTAATATTGAGCTCTTCATAGCAATTATCAATTCCGTTTGAATAGAGAAGGGTACCCATGGCTCCATCACCAATCAAAATTCGCTTTTTCAACTCATCCCGAAAATTCATTCTATCCCTCCTCCTTTAGTCAGCCTATTACTTTAGTAAGCAAAATCTAAAACTAATATATAATTGAATATTCAAAACACTCGCAATGCACTTTCGAATTCCTAATTGTTATTCTAGAAATCGGTAGGGAATGCCACCTCCTTTTCTGTGTCTCTCTAACGTTGTATGTAGCTTATCATGATTAAATGGCTATAGTGTAACGGATAAAAGTAATCAGCTGTTATAATTAAGAGCTATACCCTTTTTTTGTCAAAGTCACTATATAATGAGGGGATGGCAGTCATATTTATTGCCCGTAAAAAGTTAAAAAGGCATGAGTTTCACGCTTGAACTCATGCCTTTAACAATGCTTTATATTTTAAATTGTGAAATTTGTTCCTGTAATTTCTGTGACATGCTTTGTAAATGGCTGCTTGCGTTCTTTAAGTCTGTCATTGTTGCAAGCTGTTCCTCTGTACTAGCAACAACATTTTGGGTATTGTCAGATGCATTCTGTGCAATATCTGACAATTGTTCTACAGAAGCTGTAATTTCCTCAGATGCTGCTGACATCTGTTGAGACGATGAGGAAACTTCCTGGATTAGATTGTCAACGGATTGAATAGATTCTAAGATTGTTAAAAATGCAGCATTAGCCTCATGAACTACGTCCATCCCTGCTTGCACTTCCTTCGTTCCGTTTTCCATCACATCGACTGCAAGCGTTGTATCCTTCTGGATGGTAGAAATAATTTCTACTATTTCCTTACCAGATGCGTCAGATTCTTCTGCTAGCTTACGAACCTCTTCAGCTACTACAGCAAATCCTTTGCCAGCCTCCCCTGCGCGTGCTGCTTCAATTGCAGCATTAAGTGCCAAAAGATTCGTTTGATTAGCTATATCTGATATTACCTTCACTATATCTCCTATTCTTTGCGAATGTTCTCCTAATCTCTTCACAACCTCAGCAGATTGCGACACACTTGCATGAATAGATTGCATTTGTGTCGACGTCTTTTCTAGTGAATGACGGCCATCTTTTGCTTTTTCTATGACGTCAGACGAATTCTCCAACATATCGACTGAAGAAGAGGCAATTCTTTGAATACCTGAACTCATTTCTTCCATTGCTGCAACTATTTGTTGCGAGCTGTCTGTTTGGACCTTGGAACCTTCCGCAACCTCTTGTATTGCTGCTGCAATATGTTCTGTTGCCTTCGTCGTTTCAGATGCCCCTTCGCTTAATTCATAAGAAGTTTTAGAAACTGATTCAGAATTCCCGGCAACTTCTCTAATCATGTTTCGAAGGTTTCCGATCATTTTGTTAAAATTAGCAGCCATTACACCAAATTCGTCAGAGCTGTTAATATGGAGTTCATTCGTTAAGTCACCATTTGACATATCTACAGAAAGATCATTCACTTTCTTAACATTTCGTGACAAATAAGAAGAGTAGAAAATTATACCTGCTGCAATAATAAGGACACCAACAATTCCAATAGCCAGCGAATAATACAATATTGATTGAGATGCTTCTGTTAATTCTGCTTTCGGTATTACCATTCCTAATATCCAATTTGTACCGTTTATCGGAGTATATTGCACAAAGTACTCTTCCCCGTCTTCCGTGAAGTAGCTTTCCCCTTCTTTACCGGAAAGCATGGAAGCAGACAGTGCTGCTAAATCTTTATTTTGTTCATTTTTAATGTTTAACTTCATAACTTTATCTTCGTCTTTTGCTGCGATATATTCGCCTTCGTTATCTAGAAGAAATGCCCAACCCTGTTCTCCAACTTGTGTTTCAGAAATAAGTGTTTGAATTTCTCCTAAATTAATATCACTAGTTACAATTGCCTGCAATTCATCTTTGCCGTTGTATATTGGCATTGCTGCAGTGATTAGTGTCGCATTCGTACTTTCATCAAACAGCGGTTTTGTATAAGCTATCCCTGCTTCCTTCCCAAGTTCGCTACCAACCTTGTACCAAATCTGATTAGGATAATCATAATCAGGATTATTATAGATTTCCGTCGAGGTAGTCTTGTCCCCTTCTCTGTAGCTGTACGTACTGAAATACTTGGTGCCTTCTTTATATTGGTACGGTTCAAAATAAATTCCCATTCCGTAAACATCTTGATTTCCCGCTAGTTGTCCTTCAAAAATAGCGTGCAGATCTTGAAGCGTGTAGCTAGTTGCATTCTGCTCTAAGACATCAGCAACTCCTATTGAAAAGGCAGTATGCCTGTCTATCGTTCCTTGAATGTCACCCGTCACAGACTCTAACTGATAATGTAATTTCTGATCAATTTCATTAGATATATAATCGTGAGAGGTATTGTAAGAAACAACAGTCATCACTAACAGTGTTAAAAATACTAATGGCATTAAGAACACCAATGTTTTAGCTTTTATGGACATTCGTTTCACCTGTTTTCCTGCTTCCTATCAAAATTTAATGTTGCCGCAAAAAACCTTCCTACAGAATATATCGGTGTATTATTATTAGAATCAATGAGTAAGAACAATTTAGCAGGAACATGGTAAACATTACCGAAGTCTTATTCTGTTTTAAAAAAGACTGTCCTAAAAAAGTGCTGCACCCCAAAAGTTAGAGTTGAAATCTAACTTTTGGGGTGTTTTTTATGGCTAAATATAGTGGGAATTTCAAACTGAAAATTGTACAAGAGTATTTGAAAAGTGCTTTAAGTTATGACCG
>NZ_JAMAUK010000042.1:0-27239 GCF_023714395.1 Niallia sp. MER 6
AACTAAATAACGTAAAACCTTCCAATTATGAGAAGTAGGAAGGTTATTTGGTATACCCTTTTTTAGTATAACATGAAATATTTTTAGTATTTAATGAAAAATATTGACAAACTATTAGCTGGTTTAGTAATCCGTGGATCCTCCTTCATTTTAAACATAGCACCCTCAATTTCATTATGTACTAATAATTGATGAAGTTTTTCCTCAGCATCCGCAACCATAGACCTAAACTTATACATGAAGAATTCTTTTCCATCTTTCCCAATCCTAATCTGTTTAAAAAACACCTTTCCTTTTGGATCTTCTAATTTAATTAGAATTGCTATTATAGCAAACACAAAGCTAAGTGATATTAAACCAAATAATGCCCCCATTACATCAATAATCCTTTTGAAAACATAATAACCTTTAGAGTTGGGACTAGAAAGAACTAACTCCTGAGAAGTAAGATATGACTTTTGTTTAACTATCTTAGACATGGAAGCACCTCCTTTTTAATAGAATATTAATTGACTATTATTCTTTTAAGATTTTCCATTTTTCACATTTTAGACTTTATGATATTTAATGTCTAACGGGAATATACTGATTAGAAGTATCCCTATCCTTTAAAATACCCCTAGGAATTTTTTTCTTCTCATTATTGGTACAGGAATATCCTTTTCAATTATCTTCCCCTTGGATAATAGCTCTGCATTTTCCACAAAAAAATAGAACAATTCACTTCCATATTCTTTCTGAATTATTTCAAAAGCTTGACTAAACTTAAAACTTCGATTTCTTAAATTATGTGCATCTGAAGCAATAAAATGAGTTAAATTGTGTTCAATTAATAACTTAGAGTATTTTTGAATAGATTTCCCAAAATACCCACATAAACTTGCAGCAGTAACTTGGGAAAGAGCTCCATTTTTAATAAAGTTATATAAGATTGTAGGATTATCAAGTAACTCTTTATTTCTTTCCGGATGAACAATTATTGGTGTTAGGCCTTCAAGTTGTATATCATAGAGTAATTGTTCGGCATATCTCGGAACCGATGAAGTTGGAAATTCAATAAACAGGTAATCACTATTGTTGAGTGTTAAAATTTCACCTTTTCGATAATCTTCTATTAACTCTCCAAAAATTCGATTTTCCTGACCTGGAAGAATAGTAAGTGGGATATCAATTTCAGTTAACTCATCATTGAGTTTATTGACTTTTTTTAATATTTCTTCTTTAGAATTGTAATACCTATTATTCCTATGGTGTGGTGTTGCAATTATAGTTTTTATTCCTTCCTTAACTGCTTCTTTTGCCATTAATATACTTTCCTCTGTTTTTTCCGGACCATCATCCACTCCAGGTAATATATGACAATGAATATCTATCATAGTTAATTCACCTTCACTCCTTCTAACTCATAAATTTAAAAAATAAATACACAGAACAAACTATTAGTTAGTTTGTTCCGTAATAATAATAATTTCCCTTTTTATCTAATTTTTTATTATTTAAGACAATGCCTAAAAGACGACCATTAGTTGCAGTTAATAGTTCTTTTGTCTTTAACAATGAGTCTTTCTCCGTTTTCCCACTGCTAACTACTAAAATACTTCCCTGACATAAATTCCCTAAAATTTGCGCATCAGTTACTGCTAATACTGGTGGAGTATCAAAAATTACGAAGTCAAATTCTTCAAGTACTTTTTCCATGAATTTATGCATTGCTTTAGAACCTAATAACTCAGAAGGATTTGGAGGAATTGGTCCACTCGGCAGAACATATAGATTATTCTCGTCAGTTTTATTAACAGCCTCCATAAGATTAACTTGATTAGTAAGTACAGAAGTTAGCCCACTTCTATTTTCTAGTTTAAAAGTATAATGAACAGTTGGCTTTCTCAAATCTGCATCCACCAACAATACAGTTTTCCCCTGTTGAGCAAAAACAACAGCTAAATTTGCAGTAGTAGTTGATTTTCCTTCTCCCGGTCCGGATGATGTAACCATTACAGACCTAATTTCTTCATCAATACTTGAATATAATACATTTGTACGTATAGTCCTATATTGTTCTGAAATTGGTGATTTAGGATCATATTTAGCTATTAGCTTCCTTTTACTATCAAGTAATTTTTTTTTATTACTTATCGGCATTTAACTTGCACCCCGTATTCTTCCATTATTTGAACCTCTCAGTTTGGCATCAAAACTCTCATCAATTACTGTAATAGCACCCAACACAGGTAAATCCAGTAACTTTTCTACATCACTCTCATTTTTAATAGTATTATCTAAGTATTCTAATAAAAATGCTAGCCCGATTCCCACTAATAAACCAATTACTCCTGCAATGATAATATTTATCGGTGGATTAGGACTTATAGGAGATTGATTTTCTTGATCATCTGCAAGTGGAAGAATAGTTACATTATCCACACTCATTATTTTTTTTATCTCTTTTTCGAAAACTTCAGCAGTTTTGTTAGCAATTTCTAATGCAACCTTAGGATCAGCATCAGTAACTGAAACAGTCATGATTTGAGAATTCTGTGCATTCTCAACCGTAATTTTATTATTTAAAGAAGAAACATTCATATTCAAGTTTAACTCTTCTTTTACTGAATTCAATATAGCGGCACTTTTTAATATGACACTGTAGGTACTAATAAGCTGTATATTAGTTTGCACTTCATTAGTATTATAAAAAGTTGATTCATCCGTTTTTGTTTGATTTACAAGAATTTGAGTAGAAGATTTATATACTGGTGTTAATAAAAAATAACTTACTATTCCACTCCCAATCATTGCTAGTAAAGTAATTGATATAATTAATACAATTCTTTTCTTTAATGTTTGAAATAATTCCTTTAAGCTAATTGTTTCTTCCATAACTGCCTCCTAGAAAAAATATAAAAACATGTATCATTATAGCATAATTTATTGCTAAATCTGTCGAATCTTGACATAATTTTAGTAGATTGCTTACATTTGCTCTTTTACTTTATCAAGTATTTTGTTATTTTAATAGTATTAATTTAAACTTGGGAAATTTTTCCCTAAAAATACAGGGATTTACCTTTCCTTTTCTTTTTTACATAATTAAAATATCCTAATTTTGTTTGGAGGTTATAATGAAAACTTTAATAGTCACAGTTCTTGCTTTAATACTTGCTGCTGTATTGGTATTTGGTAATATTCATTGGAATTCAAGAAGTTCTGAACGAGCTTCTACTCCAACTATCACCAAATCTGACACTAATACAGAAGCTGAACCTGAAATCGATAAGGAGTATTATTTAGAGCTTGCTGCTAATTGGCCTGAGGAAGCTAAGGAGCAATTAGAAAACAAATTAAACAGCAATAAAACTTTTAAAATTGTCCTGCTTGGATCTAATTCAATCGGCAGTGATTCTCTTGGTTTGCAAAATTATTTAAAAGAAGCTCTCTCTGAAAAATATGAAAAGCATGTAGAGCTTGAAAGTATTGTTTATGAAAACACAACAGCTGATTATGTACTTAACAATGAAAAAGAAAAGCTAGTTGATTTGAAGCCTGATATGGTCATTTTTGAACCATTTCTCTTAAACGATAATAATGTTGTGGCGATTCCTGACACTATATCAAATATTTCCTCTATTATGGAGGAAACGGCTGCGGCTCTTCCTGATGTTACGTTTATTCTGCAACCGCCAAATCAAATATATGATGCAAATCTATATCCTATGCAAGTTGCTGCGTTGCAGGAATATGCAAAAGACCAAAACCTTACATATTTGAATCATTGGGAGGTATGGCCAGCAGGCAATGATGTTACTGTAAATGATTATCTTAATGCTGATGCACGACCTAATGAGTCTGGATTTAAATTATGGAGTGATTACCTCTCAGATTATTTGATTTCCGAATAGCGAGCTTTAAGCTCGCTATTTTACTGATCACTCATTCTATATAACGCACATTTTATAATAACACCTGAAAACCATCGGTAAATAGTACTTTTGTAAAATTATTACCTTTTTTCCTCCTAATTAAATGTAAACGCTTCCTAGTTTCTTCTATTATATATACATATTTAAACGTTGTTTATATAAACATATCACTATGTATTTTAGAAGACTGCAATGTTACCCAAATATAATTTTATCCTCACCTTCCCGTTAAACTCCTACTTGAATTGTAATAAATAATTTTTTCTATAAAAAAATATTACAATTAGGTTTATAGGCAAAAATACTTGGGTATTTAGTCACTGTTATAGTGTTTTTTCCTCTAAAATAATAATAATGAGGTGATTATCAGGATTTAATTCATAAGAATGAGCATTTATTCATGTTCTTTGAAGCGTTATTGCTAAGGACGTTTTTTATACAAATATATTTCAGTTCCAAAATTCTTAATATCAAAAATTATAAATTATAGTTATTGTGAGGGGCAAAAATGGGAATTAGAAGAAAAGTGTTTATTGGTTTCGGTGCGATATTATTGTTTATTATTGGGTTTGCTGTTGTTGGTTATTGGGGAAATGATCGTGCTGATAATCAGATGGCAACATTAATTGATACAGATTATAGACTTGTTTCTTTGGCAAATAACCTGGAGGAAAATGTTGCGGAACGTGTTATTATCGCTCGTGGTTATGTGTTATATGGAAATGAAAAATATAAAACGCAGTTTGCTCAGAAAACAGAGGAAGCTGACTTGTTAATGGATGAAATGAAAGAAATATTAGGGGATAATGCAGATTTTGCTGATGCTGTTGCGAAAACGGCAAAATGGGAGAACCTCATTACAGATCAAGTTATTCCTGCTTACGATGAAGGCGGTTTTGATGCTGCAATACCATTAATGGAACAATACTGCCAAGTGTGGTCGTCAGATGCTATGGATGCTTGGGATAAGATAAAGGATACAGTTGATGGGCAATTATTTAAAACAAGTGATAGCATCATCTCGGAAAATCATGCCCAGAAGAATGTATTTATGGTAATGGCTGTTTTAACTACAGTGATTGTGTTAGCTGTGGCTGCATGGATGATTTACACTGTCGTAAAACCAATCAAAGTAATTGAAGGAAGACTTACTCAAATTAGTAATAATGATTTATCTGGAGAACCACTTTCTATCAATAGTAAGGATGAATTCTCGCAGCTTGCTAATGCTGTGAATATGATGGTCGCAAACTTAGTAGGCATGATTGACCGCATTAAAACAACAGAAGGAAGATTGTTGAACACTTCGAGTCAGCTGCTTGGTGCAAGACATGATTTGGAGGCCCAATCAGGTGGAATTCTTGAGTCTTTTGAACAAGTATCTATCGGTTCCATGCTTCAAAAGAATACAGCTAATGACATGGCTACAACGATGTCTGAAGGTGCAAAAGGTATTGAGCTTATTGCAAGCTCCTCCTCTTCAGTTGCCGACTACTCAGTCCGTGTTAATGACGCAGCAAGTGAAGGTAATAAAGTTATTCAAGAAACTTTGGATGAGTTAAAGGGCTTAAACAGTACTGTTACGGAAACAGTTTCCATTATGGAAGGTCTCGGAGAAAGAACAAATAGAATTGGAGCAATATCAGAGGTTATCACTAATATTGCAGAGCAGACGAACCTGCTTGCTCTTAATGCGACAATTGAAGCTGCAAGAGCTGGCGAACATGGTAAAGGCTTTGCTGTTGTTGCAACAGAGGTTAGAAAACTTGCAGAGAACTCTAAAGCATCTGCGGAGGAAATTGCTGATTTGATTGCAGCAGTTAAACATGATACAGAAACAGCAGTCACTTCAACTATTAAAAGTAAAAGTGAAATGGAAAGCAGCTTATTTGCAGCTAATAATGCTGGTTTAGCCTTTAAAAACATTTTAGCTTCTATCGAAAATATCGTCGCTCAGATTCAAGATATCTCTGCTACATCAGAGGAACTGTCTGCTAGTGTTGAGGAAATCACAGCCTCTGCTGATGAACTAGCCGCTATTGCAAGTGAAAATGTTGACCATGTTAATGCTGTAGCCTCTGCTTCTCAAAATCAAACTGCAACTAATGAACAAGTGGGCTGTTTGATAAATGAGCTGAATGAGATGTCTAAGGAACTTAATGATACAATGGAAAGATTCAAGATAAAATAATTTCCCATGGATTTTAGAGGTTATTCTAAATGAGCATCCTAATTTATAATATATTATTATTTAGATGTACTTTATATAAGAACATACTATTGTAGACAATACATCATATTAAAAATATAATTACTGGTAAAAATATGAAACAAGATAGATAGAGAGTAACTGGTTGATTAGTCTGGCAATCCTAAGATTCCTAGATTCGAAGCAGTACTCTTTATTATATCTAGTTCGATGAAACGCTTAAGAGAAATACTATAATAAAACTAGGGCATACGATATCTATAAAATAGAATTTGTTCTAGGAAAAAACTTAATACTACTGAATCATATAAATAATGCTTCCATCAAGCTATATTTATCTCTTCTTTTTTTATCATAACTACTACATATGATAAGTTCTGTATAACATCTTTATTCATAAGTTTCTCCCTCGCATTATGTAAAAATTATTTTTATATTAAACTTAGTTTTTTGTCAGTATTGTATATACTAATGATAAGTAATTACTAAATAAAATAATGAGGTTCCTTTTTCTATAATATCTTTTAAATACATATGTATCATTCTTCAAAAAAATGGATTAGAATAAATTATATAACTAAAACCCCACATCCCTTTAACCTGTTTTTTCCATAAAAAGGTGTTTTTCAGATAAGGCTTTGAAGGGATTGTAACGAAAAAAAATCACATTTACTACTCCACGGTAAAGATTAAAAGTGTGAAAATAAGAAATAATATAAGCAGAATTGTATATAGATTAATAAAATAAACATTTGAATGCTATAATAAAAAACAACCCTACATATATTGAATTCTCTATCCTAATACTACAACTTTCTAATTATTAATAACTATACCACATATATAAATGGCTCTATAATACTCTGGGTTAATTCTTACAGACATAAACTTAGCAAGCAAAAATAAAAATTCGAGGAGGTTTCAATGAAAAAGTATGTTTTCATTATTCCTATTATCCTTATACTTTTGTTTACTTCTTTATTCTTACACTTTAATAGAGATGAAAAGAAAACTATTAGTGAGAAAAGTGAAAAACTAATTCTTCAAAACCCAAATTCTGACGAAATATTAGCAGATTTAAAAAAAGCATCCCCTAATAATGAACATCCTAGATTAATGGCTAACGGTGAAGATGTAAAAAAAATAAGAGAGTCACTTAAAACCGACTACTATGTGAAAAAATGGTACGATGAGCTTCTAAAAAAAGGCAATGAACTCTTAAACTCTCCCTTAGTATTATACAATAAAAGTGATGGTATTAGACTTTTACCTATAAGCAGGACTGTACTAGATAGAGTTATTACTCTTTCTTTGTTATATAATTTAAACGGAAATACCCAATATGCTGAAAGAGCATGGAAAGAATTAGAGACTGTATCAATAGATAGTAAATTTCCTGATTGGAATCCATCTCACTTTTTAGATACAGCCGAAATGGCAACAGCAGTAGCAATCGGGTACGATTGGTTATATGAATACTTAGATACCAATCAAAAGAATACTTTACAAAATGCTTTAGTAAATAAGGCTTTCTTGCCAGCTTTAAAAGTTTATAATAATACAGTAAATCAAGAAAATATTTCAACATTTTGGAGAGATGACCAAGACAATTGGAATATTGTTTGTAATAGTGGACTTATTTTAGCTGCCCTTGCTATAGCAGATGAGTCTCCAGAATTAGAACAAAAAAGTGGAGAAATACTACAAAATGCAATCAAATCTATTAAAAACTCATTAAATACATATGCCTTAGGGCAAGGTACTCAAGAAGGACCTAGTTATTGGGGTTATTCTACAATTTATATTGCTTATTCCCTTTCTTCTATGGATACAGCGCTTGGTACTGACTATGATTTATCAAAATATAAAGGGCTGGCTGAAACAGGATATTACCCTTTGTACATCTCTGGAAAATCCGGAATTTTTAACAATGGTGATGCTGAAGAAGCTAATTTTAGTTCTTTACCTCAGTTATTTTGGTTTTCAAATAAATATAATAAAGCAGATATCGCTTTTGCAGCTTATGATAAATTTAGCCCAATGAATATTATTTGGTACAGAAAACATAACAAAGATGAGAAAAATATCCAAATTCCTTTAGATAAATACTTTAAAGATATTGAAACTGGAATTGTAACAATGCGTGGCTCTTGGGAAGATCCAAATACTATGTTTGTCGGTATTCATGCAGGAGATAATCAGGCTAATCATGGAGATTTAGACATAGGAACCTTCGTCTTAGATGCTTTAGGAGAGAGGTGGGCTAGTGAGCTTGGGGCAGATAATTATAATTTACCTGGCTACTTTGGGGATAATAGATGGAGTTATTATCGTAAAAGGGCTGAAGGGCAAAATACCCTTGTAATCAATCCCACTGAAGAACCTGATCAAAATATAGAGGCACAAGGTGAAATAGAACAATTTACCTCTAATAATAAAGAAGCTCATGTAACAATTGATATGACTGATGCTTATAAAGAAGCTAATTTAGTACAAAGAAAATTATCATTTGTTGACAATAGAAGACAAATAAAAATAGAGGACAAAATAGAAATGCAAAGCACCTCGGAGATTTATTGGTTTATGCATACGCGTGCAAACATTATTCTAAGTCACAATAAAAAAAATGCAGTTTTAATACAGAACGGAAAAATATTATATATTAACCTAAATTCACCTTCAACTGCAACATTCTCAATAATGGAGGCAACTCCATTACAAAGTTCACCTTCAATTGATAATCAACATAACAATGAAGGCTATCGTAAATTAGCGATACATTTAACTAATACTCAAAGCACAAAAATTTCAGTCGAATTTTCAATAGAACCATAAAATTTACCAAAAGGTCTAAATCTTAATTAATATACTCCCCTAAAGGTTGAATTATTTCCACTTCTAAACTATTAGTTATAAGGGGAGTATCACCTAGTATAAAGGTTGAAAAATTATTCAATATAGAGAAAAACAACTATGATTTAAACTGATACAAGGTGAGTAGAATTTCTTTTAAAGGTTAGTTATATATTAAAATACAGACTTAAAAAATTCCCGTTGATAACATGTACTCAAGAATTAAAACTGTTTTCAAAAGCAGCTATTTTTTTAACAATATTCTCTACGTTTATATGATAATTAACGGTAGGTTTTAAGTTGTAATGTAAGTGTAACAAAAACAAATTTAGCCCTCTACCCAAATACATTATTATTTACTAAAAATTCTTCTAATTTCATATAATTTGCCTTCTAACCAATTTGAAAAGGTAAATAACCAAGTATAGTCCCTAGTGTAAATAAAATTAAACGGCTTAAACCTCTAATTCTAAAGGGTTCAAACCGTTTGATTTTTATTATTTCCAATGGAAATAGAGCATTTCATTATCGGAACAGGAGTTAAAAATAACTATGGGGTAGATTTATATATTTATTTTTGGACTAGTATAATTTTCTAATACTGGAAAGGATTTATGAACTCTATACGTAGGTTTATACGATGGTAATAATTTTTTAAATAACTTTCTTTTAGTACCTTCGTGATCAGTTGAAATATTCTCACCTGTATTTGTAATATAAATTGCCCCAAAAAACGGCAGGGATTTTAGTTTTTTCTTTTTTTTATTTTCAAACTGAATTTGCCATTCCGAATGTGAATAGTCAAATATAAATTCTCTTTCTTGTTCAACATGTTCATAAGTGACGGTATCTGGTAAATCTTCCTTATCTAAATGCATAATCGCACATGTTCCACATAGTCTATAAAATTGCGGTACCATTTGAACTTTTTTGGAAGAAACATCAAATGAGTAACCATAATTGATTATCCAACCAGCTTCTTCACTATTCTCATTAACAAATTGGGATATTTTATTACTAACTATGTCATCGGCATCAACAAACATTACATGTCCTCCACCTAATTCTCGTATCCTTTTTGCTAGATATCTTTTTTTGTGAGCTTTATCATAGACTTGTTCAACCCAATTGTTTGGAGTTGGGAAATCGACTTGTATAAATTCCAATCTATCATCAGTATCAATGTCTAAATTTGGAATCTCATGACAGGCAACTAATACTTTAAAATTTGGATCAAGTTGTTCATAAATAGAACGCAAAGTGATGTTGAAAATTTTTTGTATTTTATCCCAATTATTTGTAGTCTGTTTAGACCTTAGTGGAATTGCAAAAAAAATCATGAAATCTACCTACCTATTAGTTTTTTTCTTGTTTAGCGCTAGTAAATGATAAGGCAATGCCAAGTGATATAAATATAAAAACATTTTGAGGAGCACTATTAAAAACCGGTTCACCTAAGGACTCAGTTAAGGCATGTAACATTGATAAAGATGAAAATAAAACGAAAGATTTTATAGTAACTCCATCAATTGAATTAAAACTCTTCAATAATTTTATTATTACTGTTATATAGAAAATGAATAAAGTAAATGTCCCTATAAAACCAGTTTCACCAAGAATATATGGCCAGTATGTATCTGTTCCAAACATCGGATTACTTGGCCAGAGTCCATAGATTTTATCCATTCCGTATTGATAATATACAGGTGAGTAATTTTCCCGTGCTACCTGTCCTCCAAAACGACCAAAACCCTCCCCGAAAGGAAAATCATTTTTACCTATCATGAATGATACTTGATAAAAGGCATTTCTCGCAGATTCATACATATCAACATTTATATACCTTTGTATTGTTAATTGCACCATGTTAATAATATAACTACCCATAAACAAAAAAATCGTAGCAGCTAAAATAGAAGCTGGTAGCATAAAAGCCAGTGCTCTTTTCAGTCCTGCCGTTAAGAAATAAATAAATATAATAATTATCATTATTGCTATAATTGATTTAAAGCGGAAAGATAGTAGCGAAATAGCTAAAAAGAATATCCCATACATAAGGTATTTTCTATTTTTATTAACTACATACCAACTTAATAAATATGTACCTACAAAAATAGTAAACCAAGCATAGACAGAAGGGTGGTTAAAAAGTGATTTTACACTTACCATCCCATTTCTAATATCAACATTTGGATCCGTATGTAGAATAGGCCTTAACTGACGATAGAAAAAGAAATCTAGTATTGCGAAAACTACGACTATAATTGCAAAAACCTTTATCCATTTCATATAACGTTCTATGTCATATTTGTTATATGAAATATTCATAAAGATTAACGTAAAAGCTAAACCTTTAAACATTAAGAAAGCACCATAGAAAGCTGTAAGAATTGGTACTTGGTTAATAAAACTAGAAATTCCACCAAATGTAAGAATAATTATAAAAGTTGAAATTACGAGTTTTCCTTTGATCTCCTTTTTCAAAAATGCCTTTACTAAAATTACTGGTAGAAATAATATAATTATTGCCTCATCAAAGTATGAAACAAATACCCCTGATTCAGGTATCAAGTCGTTTAAAAAGCCCCCAATTAAATCTTGTAATAATACAATAATCATTATATGGGGTAGATACTTCTTTATTCTCGATTCCTTCCAAAAAAATATATAAAGTGAGATTATAATTATTATTCCTAAGAAAGCTAGTAGTAACGTATGATTAATTGATAAAATCCCTATTATCACCGCAATTATTGGTGCTAATAAAACTGCTTTTTTGTTGAATACCAATTTTAATGCCTCCAGTAATAAAATCCTCAAATAACTACTATAAAATAACACAAAACATTACAACTGTATACATCATAAAGAACCAAATAAAGGAATCAATTGAAATTAATCAAATATGCTCTTATAAACTCCCTCTATTAAACTATATACGTCTCTGTTTAATTTATAGTATATCTCAGTACTGGTAATATCTACCATACTAAGATAGAGATCGATACTAATACCTTACAAAGCATAAAAATCTACAAGCCTGCACTCACTGATTTATTTAACATTTTTAATTATTACCATTCACTGAGAAGGATTAAGTTAACTTTTTGTGCTAACAATGCTTCTTACAAAAAAGCCTTACCCACAATAAAAGGGTAAGGTCAAATGTTATTAAGAACTTTTTTATTTTATAGTAAGATGGTTTACTCTGCAATCCCTTTATATAAAATAAATGTCATGACGGGCCTTTCAACCATATGCAGTACTGCTCAAATTCAATAGGATAGGTACTATATATACATAATTCTAGTTCTATAGAAATTGTTAGTTTTCTGTTTTCAACAGATTTCCCTTTACTTTGTCCTAATTACTTTTTCATTCGTTACCCCCTAATTTATAATTCAATAAACCAACTCAACCTCCCGATGCTCCCAAACATCAAACAAATTCCCGTCCAAGTCCTCTAATGTGAAAAAGTTCCCATTATGTCCTTCATAGCTGATGTCGCTCACCAGTACTCCTTTTGCTAACAGCCTTTTATGAAGGAATTCAATATCGTCGGTGAAGAAGGTGATGATCCAGCGTTTTCTGCCTTCGACACGAAAGTGGGCACGAGACATGTCATCACTTTTTAAAAGATGCAGGATAGGTCGGTCATCCCGGAATAAACTGACGGAATCTTCTTGATGATGTCTTGCATTAAAGCCGAAGTTTTCCGTCCACCACTCAGCAGCTCTTTCCATATCTGCTGTTGGGATAACATTATAAGCGATACCTAATACTCTTCCCCTTGTACTGATGTTAGCTGTCATTTCTCTTCACACTCCTTAATTCAATCGATTATTTTCTCATAAATTTGTTATTCTATCTCCTAGATGAAAATACCTTTCAGTTGTGCAAAGATAATGTTTTGGAACAGAATAATTGAATGCGCTTTCTATGGGTGTTATAGTGAAAATAAGTTGTGACCTATATTAACGAACGGAGATGTACTTATGCTGAATGTCAGAGGCTTATCATATAAAGATGTTAAAATCAGCCACTTGAGCTCCTTTGATGGCTATCAGATAAACTTTCGCCTTAATGATCATTTATATCAGTTTCTTGTGGGCAATAAGAAAAGACCTTTTCCTTTGAATGTGATGCATATCTTTAAAGAAAAGGATGTATGTGCCTTCTGCAATAAAACCATTTATCCATATCCTGCAGGGCAGCAAATTTGCCTTGAGTTCCAGAAGCATTTACCTTCCTTGCTGAATCATTTCCAGACTGTTTATCCTCAAGACTTTAAAGCTTAGGAGGGAGAAGTGCTCCCTCCTTTTTCTTATAATAATTCAATCCATTTAGAAGATATATACATTCCCTCTCCGCCAACTTCCAATGCTTCCACATTATTATTAGCATCAACCTTAACATGAGAGATAATTTCTGATGGGGCATTCATCGCATGTCCTTGTTCAAAAATAAGGCTTGTGGCGCCTGGCTTCACTACATTATGTTTATAAAGATAGCCTGTTAACGCTCCACTTGCCGTGCCTGTTGCGCTTTCCTCATTGATGTCATATAGCGGTGCAAAATTACGGCAGAAGGCATCAACTCCAGAATCTGTATCTAAAGTAAAGACATGATAACCGACTACTTCCAGCTTGGCGCTTATTTCTTTCATTCTATTAAAATCTGGTTGAAGCGTTTGAAGCACTTGATTATTTTTGACTGGAATTATGATATCCTTTAATCCTGTTGAGACTATCTTAATAGGAAGAGTTGTCATGATATCCGCCTCATTTATATGCAGTGACTCGGCAATTTCCTTTTTATCCAACTCTTGACCAAATTGGGGATTATTTTGTGTTAGAAAAACTTTCTCCCCTTCTATTCGAACTGGCAGGATGCCTGCTTTCGTTTCAATTGTAAAGTTGTTTTTGCTGACAGCCTTTCTTTGCACTAATAACGCAAAAGAACCAATTGTTGCATGGCCGCATAAGTCCACCTCAGACACAGGTGTAAAGTATTTGATTTTATAGTCAGCTGCAGAAGAACTTTGAATGAAGGCTGTTTCAGACAGACCCATTTCAGAAGCAATGTACTGCATGTTTTCTGCACTCAGTCCATCTCCATCCACTACAACACCTGCGGGATTGCCTCCTGATTTGTTTTTTGTAAAAGCATTTACTATAAATACTTGGATGTTCATTGGATATCATTTCCTTTCGGTATTTATGCATATATAATTATTATAAATCTATCAATTTATTCAAGGTTTCTTTCTAATGACCTTAAGGAAAAGAAACTCAGCAGCGTTGATATGCAACCCACATTATTTTTGCCAAAAGTAACCTTTCGAGCTTTATTAGCAACTCTATAGAAATGTCTGTAGCTTTATTACGATTGATAAGGGTAAATAGTTTCCCTTCTAATTAGCTTATACCTATATTAATGAAGAAAGAAGGCGTGACATATTGAAATGCCAGAAGTATACCTAATTGGCGAACTAAGAATGAAAGACTTCGAAATCTTTAGACTTATGCAAACAAAAACAGATGGATTGGAATTATGTAATTGGCTTTCTTGTTATAGAAGACTGCAAGAGGAAAACCCGGTTATCAGATTATCCCTTCTTAGAAGCAGTATATAAAGATAACCCAGAAGAGTTTGAGGCATCTGATAATCTAATAAAAGTGCAGGCAATTATCGCAGAGCCACTTGGTGAAGAGGATACAGAAGTGTTAGAGCATATTGGTGTCAGTTTAGTTGAATTCAAGGAGCATACTGATGTTACGTTTGCTGTAATCGTGAAGGAAAATCTCGACGATTTAATTGATAACTTGGATGAAAAGCCGTTTGAGGTATATACAGAACTGTTACAGCATACCGAAGCAAAACCTAATGTTTCTCATTTTAAGAGGGAATCTTTGCGAAGGCTTTATCAAGATGAATCTTCTTCCTAACACAGAGAGCCCCTATCAATGAGATAAGGGCTTTACTGTGTTGTATGGTTAAAAGAACCAAGGTATCTGTCGGTGTGTGAGTGTGTGAATATAACAAGATACCTCAGATAGGAAATAAGACTTATAATTGGTATTATATTACCAAAAGCTATAATGGTAAAGAGGTAAGTAATTCCAGATTATATAAAACAAAAAAGTCCTTCTCAAAATGAGAAGGACAATAAGGTTAGTTTTCAAACTTTCTTTTCTTTCCACATCGTACACACTTGTCAGTATAGTAACTGAACTTATGCCTACGTTTACATAGGCAAATAATTGCTTTGAAAAACATGTTAGCACTCCCTTGATGATTTTCAATCGAGGTAGTCCAGCCATCATAGATTTCCTTAGACCTGTGACTTTGCGTCCCATTTTTTCAAGATGGTTTGCCTTTGTCTGATTGGAAAGATATATGGATATATTAACAGTATAATGATAGTTTTTCCATTAACAGCTCATTACATCTTGTTAACATCTATTACAGAGAAGACAAACAACTGTTTATAAAACTTCACATTATTTACCCTTAAACAAAAAAAAGACCCTAAAAGCACCATTGGACATCAGGCTCTTAAGGCTAGAAAAGAAACTCCACATCAACACAATAGTTTAGGGTTGGGGTACTATTTGTGTGATTGGGGAACTTACACTTATATATCGTCAAATGATAATATAGATTTAATAAAAATTTTTCCCAGCCTAAACGACTAGTTTTTCTAATAGAAACTGCTCATATTTGTTAGAATTTTCACATAGACAGACATGATTTCTTCCTATACAATAAGAAAGTTCTTAATAACTTTTGTGCCTTACCTTCTAGGTAAGGTCTTTTTTTGCGTAAGAGAACCATAAACTTAAGGCTAGAGCGAAACCAATACTTTAGCATGGGTTACTATGTGACTTATTCAAGCAGTGTCCTCTCCTCCCAAACACCCTGCACATCCCTACTCAAAACCCACTTCTTATACAGCCCTCTTTCCCAAGCCAGTTCAGATGGCAGAAAGCCCATTTCCTTAGCAATAAAGAAATCTCCTTCGCCTAGTAATAATTGATTTTCTTTCATCTCCCAGATTGGAAAGGTATGGCCTTTATACTTTGCATACTGATTAAGATAATATAAACTACTGATTTCCTCTCTTTTTACAAGCTTCTCGTAGTTTCATTTTCATTGAGTTCAAAGTCTGCAGGTGCTGAGGCAGGGTCTCTAACAATTAATTGAAATGTTATGTTATCTTTTGTATATATTCAAACTCCATTCCCTTATTTATATATGGCTCTCCTGCCGCTCCACATTTGTCTCCTCCGTTCTGTAGCTATCTTTCTTTTATAGTCTATTAACTGAAGATTAGCTTTAAGAAATCTTGTCTATCTACTTTATCTGTGTCAGTGAAGTTGGTAACAGTTAGAGCTAGCTTCATTTGCTCAGCCTCTTCTATTAGGATTAAATCATTTTCAACCGCACTGTTTAAAATAATTGTGATACTATCAGCGGCAAAGCCTTCAGTGCTTGCGGTAAATATTTTACTTCTTCTCGTTTGTAGGCTGCCCATGCTGTATAAGCAACAGTATCAACTAACAGAGACCACATCAAAGCAATGTTTAAGTTTTCTTCTTCCTCCATATATTCCGAGATGCCTGTATAGTCAGCATTATCAATAAGCTCATACAGCTCATCTCCTGTTACTGCCCCAGATTCTACCCAAAGCCAGCACTTATCCAAAGCATCTCTGCCAACTGGATATCTTTCATCTGATTTATTGATTACAGAGAATACTATTTCATTAGTAACAACGGTCTCTATTATATTCACTGTAAATATTGAAAATAGAATTCATTTGTTTTGTATGCTGACCCCTTAAACAAAAATCTACAATGCAATTAAATTAAATTATTAGGAAGCTTTTTTAATTATCTTGCATCCCAATCACAATCCATTCATCCACAACATCCCAAAAACTCACATTATATTCTGGCTGATCATTAGTAAACCACAGTGTTGCTGTGTCATCCATACTGTTGTCTAAATCTATAGCAACATAGCCTCCCATGCCACTCTGAAAAAAACCATAAGTCTTTTCCATATTAATCCCTAATGGTTCATCTAATTCCTCAAGTATTCCCCATTCATAATCATCAAAACGAGTAACGTGCTCAAATGGCACAAGTCCCATAGCTCTACTTGCGAAATAATAGAAGCCATTATGTAACTCTTCATAAAACGCCTTAATCACTTCTGGGAATGCTACCCAATCATTTAGTACTGACTTGGTTGAAATACCGCCTTCATAATAGTGAATTTCTTCATCTTCACTTTTAATACTATAAAGTACTGCATATTCTCCATTATCTATAATTAATTCAAGTTCCACTAAATTTTCTTTTATGTATGAAATTGTATTGCTTAATTCCTTCTCACAAACACTTTTCCATAAAGCTATTAATTTATCCTTTTGAATAAATTTATCTGCTTCTCGAAAGATCTCTAGCCATTTTCCCGGTATTTTTCCGTTTTCTATATGCAGCAAGTCTTTGTCAGATACAAACTCAATACTCTTTCTATATTGTTTAAGAAAAGCTATTTTATCCAATAAAATCATTCCTTTTTATTATTCTAAAAGAAAAGGTTCATGTTATTTACTAAATCATTAATTTCTTCTTTTGTTAGCTCACCTACGGCATCAATTGCATTAAATGAACTTAAGCACTTTGTTATATATTCAACACTTCTTAGTCTATTAATTACGGAGAATCTGCCCATTCACGTGGCACAGACTTTAGATATTTTTTTATATTTTTAGACATTCTCCTTATATATAATCAGCAAATTTCCAATCTACCTGGATTATCCTACTCCTCATAATAAACGGAACCTAAATAAGTTAAATTTCCATCCTTAAATTTAACTTTTTCGATATTCCCTTCGTATTCGAAATCATATAATTTAATGACAGAATCATAAGTTTCTGAAAATACTTCCCCATAATGTTCAACAAATTGCAATAAAATTACAGATTCATAAGAAGATCCACTTAAAAGGGTAGTCAACGATGCAGTTGAAACCGCTCTAAAAGAGATTTCTAAAAGATCTTGGTTATAGCTAGTAAAATCCATACCAAAATCGTTCATAAATTCTGATTGAATTCTATCTCCAACTTCATCAAACTTAATTTCAATATATTCTTTTAGATTATTTTTTGTTTTAAAATTACCTATCCATAACGACATAACACCTGGATTTCCCATGATGTCACTCCCAACCAAACGTAATTAGTAACACTCATCTTTCGAAATATGATTATATCCTTTTTATAAATTATTCCCCCAAGGCTATATCTGTTTCCACTGCCTAATAGAGACCGTATTGTTAGATAGGATTATTCGGAAAGTCTTGAAGATACTTATTAATTAAAGCTTTACTATTTTCTTCTGGTACATTGCCTAAGTACTTATTTTTCCAAATAATCATTTGGTCACTAAAACTATAGTCCGTATCGAACCAATTTGTATAATCGTAATGTATCTTAAATTCACCATTATTCTTTAGGGACATTGTAAAAGAGTACCAAAGTTCTTGCTGATTACCCTTAAAAGCATTCCTTAGTTTCTTACTCAATTTATACAAAATATCTTCTTTCTTCTCGAATTCCTCTTCATCGATGTCATATTTAATATCTTGAAAGTGATCACAATAAAATTTTTAAGTTAGTTATCAATTCAGCAAGTGAATTAACTAGAAATTCTTTTTCTTCAGTTTCAACATTTTCTATGAATATCTGTCCAGTTTCATTATCAAAGATAACAGCCATTTCTTCAGGAGAAACAAAACCCACTTGTATATATCTAAGTTGTCTTCCTTTGTTCTCTTCGTATGTTTTCATTGCTTCAAAAAAATCTACTATCGATTTACCAGGTTCAACAGGTTCAAGATTAACTAATCTCGCTCCATAGTAACCTTGTAAGTTTAAGAACAAATATGAATTGAAGTACTCCTTCAGTGCATGATGAATAGTCATCTCTAATACTTTTTCTATGTTTATAAAATTATCTAATTCTTTTTTTTCAACAGGTTTCCAATATACATATTCTTCTTCATCTGGATTACTTAAATACAATACAGGATTAATATCTTCATCCCAAGGTACTTGAGGAAATGTACTATATTTTACATCCCATACATTTAGAAGTTTTTGAAAATAGTGTTCTAATGCCTTTTTTACTTCCATGTTATATCCCCCCAACAGATTACATTGTGATCATATATAGCTTACAATTCAATCCAGTATTATTATTCCATTTTTCACACACCGATTTTACCGTCTGGATAGCCCCTTTCCCAACCACATGAAAAGCACCAAATGGATATATTTCAAAACAATTCTTCAAAAAGGGATTTTCATTTCCATTTTCCAGTTATATTCGTCCTCAACATATACTAAATGTTCTGCTTTTTTATATCATCAGTAATAATAATCTTTTTTTAGATATTATTAGTATGTCTTCCTTTAAAGTCTTTTGAAAACTGAATTACTTCTACAACAAATTCTTAAACAAACCATCTATCAATACTAGTTAACCCTCTTTCCTAAAATCAGTCTAGACTTCTAATACATTTTCATCATCTTCATATCATATGTCAGTAATGTTAAAAGCACTTGCTGCATCATACAAGTAAGTGCTGAAGTTTGTTCTGGTCCTTGGTGAGAAACTAGATTCCACATCCCATATGGATTATAAAATAGGTCATCATCCTCAAATATTGTACAGCTTTCTTGCCTCAATAAGTATATAGGGGAATCCGAATCCAAGCTAAATGTTTCACCACTAGTAATCTTCGGTCTTTCTATAAGAGTATATAAACAAAATACTCTAAACAATGTCTCTACCTCTATCCCAGTTATATCTTCAGACGTTGTTAAAACATCTGGATAACCAAATGGAGGTTGCCAGTGCGGTATTGCATGCTGGTGGAATTGCAGTAAATGTTGAGTCGTCTGGAAGAGCTAGTTAAATCAACATACTCTCTGATGGAGTCCTGATCATTGTTATATCCTAACCAAATTGAAACCCATCCTTGCTTTTCCATAGTTGGCTTCTCATCAAACCAGATACTGTTCATTAGATTAACATACCGTCCCATATTCCACCTTCCTCTATCCTTTTAATAAAATATCTTTTCCTTTTGTCTCTTTGCCATTTTAACAACTTATTTTGAAATACTGTAACCTCAGTATGTTGCGGATTATTTTCAAATATAATAATGCCGTTTTCACCTTCATGTATCTTTAATATCTTAGCATTCTTCTTACCATAACCGAATCTCATGATAGAAGTCTAAATCCAACTCATCAAGTTGTTTCGTAGAAATAGTTAATTCTCCAGTTACTTTTATATTTGTATTAACATTTTCTCCTCCAAATGCTAAACCTTGTACATGATGACCTTTTTCAATTTCTCCTCTTCTGACTATTGATTGATTTAAAATACTCCTTAGCAAGATTATAAAAACTCTGGGTATAATTTATCTTCTCCTGATATTCCTGCTTATTTTGGCTCTGTTTTAAAGAGATACACTCACTTGCATTTGTACACGGTAGATAATGTATAACTTAGCAACCTAATTAAAGCAAACAATTGCTACCATGCCAGTTTAAGCGACTTACTGTAGTAAATAACAAGGAAGAGCCAAGACTCTATGAGACTGGCTATTTAATTTATGCTAAAATTTTAATCATGTAACTTATCAAGAAAATCAGTAAACGTCCCAGCAACATAAAATATATTTTCTCTTGCACGTTCTTCTGCCTGTACTATTGTTAATCCTTCTTCCTTTATTAATACTTCTATTTCCCAAGCATTTTCGTGTTCCCAGAAAACTACAATTGGGTTTTCTATATTATCTTTATAGTCTAAACAAACTAGACTACCAGCGGGGTCATTTGCTATTGCAAAGACACCCTGAGGGAGAAAGGATTTGTAAATTTCATATTTCTTAACAATGTACTCACTACTATTTTCGTCAAAACTAAATAAACTACCAAAACAACGCTCCAATTGACCTACATTAAATTCTTCCGGAAATACACTTGCACCTCCATTAATTTTTACACAATCAATATAATCTTGTGGTAATTGAAAACCTAGGTCTAATCCTATAGACTTAACTTTATTTTCAGTTACTTCTGAATCAGCATATTCCCACTCTAAATCTTTTCTCATCTAATATCCTCTTCCCATAATTTATTTCCACCAAGTTACCGGGTACCTGATGATGGTGCCAAGTAAATCCCTTTATTCTTGCTCTTTCACTCTATCAATTATACGTGCTTCTGTTACTGAATCTATTTGCTTCCAAGTGCCTCATTCCATGTTTGGCTTTCTGTACAGATTAAGTTTACTTAGAGTCTTTATAAGTATTTACTCGATTTCGTTTAATACTGCTTTTATTTCATTCCCTTCCAAAACAGTCATATATTCATTTGATAAAGCAGGATTGGATGATTTCTGGTTTAATTTTTAGTGTTGATAAGTATATAGAGCATATAACTCGAGGCAAAACTAAACAAGCTGAGTCCAGTAGAATACCGAACTCAGATCTTGGAAACTGCCTAAATATATTGTCTAACTTTTTTGGGTCAGATCACAAAGAAGTGCTTTAAGTTCATATGTTTTTTATGTAGCATAAATTTTGTAGGTCTTAGCTTAATTTTATGTTACCATATATACATCTTTCTATAAAAAACTGCAGTCCAATAGTATCTAACACTTGGGCTACACACTTCGTATCCTACATTTTTTTCATATAAATGTTCTTAGTATATTATTTTTGTAACTTTAAACTAGAAATTAACTCATCTAGACTATCCGAAATCACTTCGAACGTACCTCGTTCAAAATCTTCCAATTCAACCTTACCACTTACATTATCTAAAACAACTATCAAACCGTTCCCCTCTATACCTATTGGAGTCTTATCAAGCTTATTATGATTGTTTTTATATCCTTCTAAAACACTTTCGAAGGAATCCAATTCAATATTTGGTAATACAGGTTCTAACTTAATATAATGATTACCAATAAATCCATCTAAATCAGCAAACCAATAAGAATTAAAATAGTCATCAATTGAAGTGTGCAGTTTAATTTCAAATCTTTCCTCAATCGTCGTTAAATCATTCTTATTATCTTTTTCAATAGGTTTCCATGAAATTTCTTCTTCATCATCCATTTCACCTTGATATATAAATGAATCAACTTCTTCGTTATATGGCATTTTAAATAAAAAATCTAACCCTTTATCAAAATATTCTTTTCTTAAATTAAAATATTTGCTCATAGCATCCTTCATTACCAAAATAATCACCCTTACTTTTCTAAGAATTTTTCTAATAGTTCAGCATATTTTTGTATCAATACTTTCGCCATATTAGAGCGCCAGAATCGTGATGTATCCAACACAACAACATAGCTTACTTGTTTATACGCCATATCGGACAATAGTTCTTGTAGTCCATCACTTTCAACTGTTAATCCCTCCTCATCAACAGTCGCTCCGCTTAATCTCTATCTTCATACACACGAAGTAGTTCTAAATTATTTTTGTTACAGTAACGTTCACTCTCTTCTACTTGATTGGCTAAACTATACTCATCATGTGCTTGTAAACTCGTATGTAACCAACTACTTACTTTCCCATCATAAATACCTCCCGTTGATATTGGTCTAATAACTCCATTAAGCCATTTACCAAAAAGTCATTGGGGTCTTTCTTATGGATACTGTACATAGGTTGTTCAATGCTTTTAATGTCACAGTCATATTTCTTCAGCTCTCGTTGTATCAGCACCTTCACAATATCTGAGCGCCATAATCGTCTTGTATTGAGCACTACCACATAATCAATATGGACAAACGAAAGGTGAGCCAACATCTCCTGTAAGCCCCCCTGTCTATTTCAAATGCTTCGTCATTCAATTTGGCGCCACTAATTCTTTCATCTCTAAAAATATGAATCAATTTCCAACCTTGTTCCTTACAGTACGCTTTAATTTCGTCTTCTTGATATTTCAAGCTGTATCCATCTCTTGCTTGACCTTTGTTGAGACTCGTAAATACCCTAAAACGTTCAAATACTCACCCTCCCGTTACATAATTTTTATTTTCGTAACGCTTTTTAACGAATAGCGAGTATTATACGACCGTCTCTTGTAAAAATACAACACAATTTTTGTCTGCCCTGTTGCTAAACTAGTTACCTTCTTACGTAACCTACCTTTTATCGCCACGAGCTTTGTCATTCTCGTTAGTTTTTTAGCCATTCCCTGTCATAACTACCCCTGCCATATAAAATGTCATCTCGCCTAATTATCGTACTTTTCTTACTATCCAAGTATTAAAACAATACTCCTTGATGGTACAACCATCATGAGCTTTCGATTTTCATGTAAATCATTTTCTTTTTGTCTCACTCAAAAATTCTCACTTTCTTTTTATTCACTAGATTTATGTATCTATATCGTTACCCCTTTATCATTACGAGTTTTGTCATTTTCATTAGTTTGTGTGTTTTGCAGTATCATAAGTCCTCTTGGAATGTAAAATGTCATCTCGTCTGGTTATCGTGCTTCTCGCAAAATCCAAATATTAAATCAATACTCCATTATGGTACTACCTTCATGAGCTTTGAATTTCAAACTGGTCTCATTCATGTTGTTCTTACTTCACCAAAAACAAAAGCACCTGTTGCCTAAAAGGCAACCAAGTGCTTTATAGTTTACTTTTCTTCAAATTCCTTCATTCTCTCTAATAAATCAAAATCTAGCTGTTCTTTGTTTTGACTTATATATTTATATTCAAAATACTTAATTCTATCTGTTGGACCAAATTCACTTTCATGCCAATTTGTATAATCAAAATGTACGTTTAATTTACCTGTATCATTCAATATTAATGTCACTGAAAACCAAGGTTCTTGGTCATTATCAGTAAAAACTTTTTGGAGTTCAACAGTAAGTTGAAATAATTTATGTAGTTCTTTATTATAAGCCCTCTTATCTACACTATATAATTTTGGAATATAATGTGAAAAAATGTGTTGTTCCTCACCTTTTGGCGTAAAAAAGAAGAAAACTCCTCCTTCTCCTTCCTTAACTTCACCATTAAAATAGAAATTATCCCATTCAGTTGGAATCATATCGTTAACCTGTTGTGCAATTTCTTTATATAACTCGTTTAATTCTGTTTCAAAACTCATCAATATCAGCCTCCTGATTTATTTGCAATCTCGCGAATCACTGGAAATTGGCCTTCAATTTCATATTCGACCATAAAGGAATCTGGTCGCATTGAATTATTAGAATAGATCGGTCCAATACTAACAGAGACTTTCTTGGGTGGTACCTCTTTCAATGCATTGGCCCATTCAGTCTCCATTTCGTACCAAACTCCACCCCTCCTATTAATTTGACTATTTTGTGGTACAAGATTATCAATATCAGGAGGACCATTAAATTGTGCTCCTATTAAATGTCCGCCATCATCATCTGGTAATCTTTCTCTTCCCCCTACATTTGCCCTGAGCGTATTTATTTCTATTAGCCTTTTTCAATACAAGTTCGGGAGCATATACATTTACAATACGTCCAAGTTCATCGGTAGTATATTTGTAGTTATCATTGGTTACGTACTTAGTATTTGGGAGTAGTTGTTTCTTACCATTTTCACCTTTTATTATGTGCTTTCCAAAATCAATTTCTTTAACTTCGTTGACTATATTACCATTACCCGTACCCTTACCAGCATCAACAACACCACTACCACGCCCACTCAACATACTCAAATACTCGCTCTTATCCCCACTAACCTTCCCAACATCAGCCCTGCTCTCAGCTTTCGAGTAGGATCCTATATTACCAACCCCACCTGCAAACGCTGCATTAGGAGAAGTGTTAAGACTACGTCCAAGATCATCCATAAACGCTCTTGTAACATCCGCTCCTTGCTTGCCGATTTGGACGGTTGAGTTGATGGCTTGTTGGCCGAGTCGGTATGCTTCTTTTGCCATACCTGGGACGAATGGGAGGCCGGCGAAGATACTTTGGGTTAGGCTTACTTGACGCTGTTGGTCTGTAAGTTCGTTGCCGAACATGTCTTTGCCTGTTGTGTATTCGGACAGTCCGCCTAAGGAAAGCATGCCGCAGATGCCCATTTCGGTTTTTCCTAGGGGGCTGAAGGCTTGCACGTTTTTGTAGGTGCTCATTGCATTTTTGGCGGTGCTGATTCCTTTTGCGGCCGAATAGATGCCTTTACCGCCTTTTACGGCTCTGCCTGCCCAGCCGACGATTTGTATACTCTTTATCATCTTCAAATATAGCAGGATACTAGCTTACACTAACCAGGAAAAATCCCGTAATAGCATAAAACAATTATATAATTCAGCGGAACCTTCTAGATTGCTATTTATTGAACCTGTTAGTTCGTAACCATTTGCTGTTTTAAACACCTTTTCAGTTGTTAACTTAGCTTCAACTTATTTCCGCCCATTTTTAATGCTCAAGTTTTAAAACATTCTTTATGGTTTCATAAACAAATACAAAAGCACTTGCTGCCTAGGATGCAATCAAGTGCCTTTGTATTTATTAATGATTTCATTATACTATTTAAACTTGCTTATTAAATCTAATTTTCTATAGCTTATTCTATATAAAAGATACTAACCTAACTAATATTTCAATTTAATTAAAGTAGCTACTCACTATCTTATTTATTTCTTCATTTCCGTCATAGTACTCTGTTAAATATTCTATAAAAAAATCATTAACTCTATCATCTTGAAACTCATGTAAATATTTAAACAACAAATCATCACTTCCAAGTATTGCATGCTTATTAAGTTTCTTTCTACATATGCCAATTACTTGGTCTATAAATTTATCATCTTTAATTTCAATTAATAATTCTAGTATGAAATCTTTTTCATTTTCATTAATTCCTTCTAGAATCTCCTTCATTTCTTCTTTACTCATTTCTTGTTTATAAATATCTTTTTTTGCTGCCCAGAAATCATCTAGAGATGTCCCTGCTTCTTCATATAACATCGACCAGAATCCTTTATATGAAATATATTTATGCGTTAATTTATATTTTTCTTCCTCAATCTTACTAATCGCATAATTTTCAATGTTGTTTGAAAAGACATCGAAAAATTGTGCTTCATAGGGAATTATACTGCCGTAATCATCCTCAATTTTCAAGAGAGTAAACTCCTTTTCCTCATTAGCCTGTTTAAACTCTCCCTCATAAACTGTATAGATTTTATCTTCAGTTAGATATAATTTTTTACTATTATCTATACATTTTACTCGCATTCCATTCACCTCAATTTAACAGGAATAAAGTTTTCATCTAAATCGATAATCCAAAATAAATCTTTTGGATTATTTCTTAAGTTTTTTGGTTTAGGTATCTTTAATTTACTATCAAATGAGCTAATTTCACCAGTTTTTACATTTTGATAGAAATGAATTTTTCCTTCTCCAAACTCTGTAGCATATGAATGTTTAGACTCCATTTTCCACCAGTCATTTATATCGGTGTCATTTTTAGTCAATATATCAATAGCTTTTTGGTCCCATAAATCTGCACCATTAATTATTTTGTTTGAATTATTGATAATGTCATCTTTCATCAATAATTTTTTATACTTCTGAAAAGCAATTAAATCGCTGGGAACAGGGATATACGTTTAAATATCACTATTCCTGACGACTTCACCACGCCCACTCAACATACTCAAATACTCTTCCTTATCCCCACTAACCTTCCCAACATCAGCCCTGCTCTCAGCTTTCAAGTAGGATTCCATATTGCCAACCCCACCCGCAAACGCTGCATTAGGAGAAGTATTAAGACTACGTCCAAGATCATCCATAAACGCTCTTGAAACGTCCGCTCCTTGCTTGCCAATCTGCACGGTGGAGTTCAAGGCTTGTTGGCCGAGTCGGTTTGCTTCTTTCGCCATACCTGGCACAAATGGAAGGCCGGCGAAGATGCTTTGGGTTAGGCTTGCTTGACGCTGCTGGTCTGTGAGTTCGTTGCCGAACATGTCTTTGCCGGTTACGTATTCGGACAGGCCGTTGGCGGAAAGGAGACCGTAGATGCCCATTTCGGTTTTTTCTAGGGTGCTGAAGGCTTTTACGTTTTTGTAGGTGCTCATGGCATTTTCGGCGGCGCTGATTCCTTTTGTTGCCGAATAGATGCCTTTGCCGCCTTTGACGG
>NZ_JAMAUK010000043.1:0-26765 GCF_023714395.1 Niallia sp. MER 6
ATTTATTACTATAATCACATACGAATTAAGGCAAAATTAAAAGGCATGAGTCCGGTTCAATACCGAACTCATGCCCCAGAAGCTGCCTAACGAGATAACCATGTCTAACTTTATGGGGTCACTTCACCCTTCACTTGAAGGGGAGCTGTTTTCTATTAAAAGAAAGCTGAAAAAATTACTTGTTCATTTTTCGGAAGTATTTCTTATTGCAGGTCTCTATAATAAATAATATAACGGATCTAAGTTAACAGATTTCCTTTGAACCTAAGTGTATAGAACTTACAGAAGAAAATAAATGAACGCTAAATTGAGGTGACTTAAGCAGTGGTTATTTCTGAAAAAAAGAAAGAAGAATTTTATCGAGCATTAGTGGACAAAAATCCACACTATGATGGTATTTTTTTTGCTGGTATTAAAACAACTGGAATCTTCTGTCATGCAACTTGTACTGCCAGAAAGCCAAAGTATGAAAACTGCGAATTTTTTCTAAGAGCAGAAGAGGCGTTGTTAGCCGGGTATCGCCCTTGCAAACGTTGTAACCCTTTGTATTATCCTCATAGCATCCCAGAAGAGGTGGAAATATTAGTTGCTGAAATTGAAAGAAACCCTGAAAAGAGGTGGAAAGAAGCAGACTTTCTAGAGTTAGGCATCCATTCGGCTACTGCCAGAAGAAAGTTCAAAGAAATATATGGAATGACATTTGTCCAATATGCCCGCTCCCGCCGTATGGGAATGGCTTTTAAAAAGATTATCTCAGGCAAAAAGGTAATTGACCAACAAGTTTCCTTAGGCTATGAGTCATCTAGCGGGTTTAATGACGCATTTACAAGGATAATGGGCAACCCTCCGAAGAAAACAGCTATTTCGATTATCCATGCTAACATATTCTCCACACCTCTTGGCAATATGATCAGTTTGACTGACGCAAAATATCTATATTTGTTAGAGTTTTTGGATAGGAGAGGACTAGAAAGAGAAATTGAGAAGCTGCGTATAAAGCATAATGCTAGAATTTTACCTGGAAATACAGACATTAATAAAAGTTTAGTTGAACAGTTAAATTTATATTTCTCAGGGAGGTTGAGGCAATTTACAGTTCCTCTTTATAAAAGCGGAACACCTTTTCAAATGAAAGTATGGGATATCCTTACCACCATCCCGCCAGGTCAAACAATCTCCTATCAAGATATTGCTAGCAGATTAGGAAATATAAATCTGGTGAGAGCTGTTGGTAATGCAAACGGGGCCAATCAGATTTCGATCATCATTCCTTGTCATAGAGTCATAAGCGCAAATGGAGACATAGGAGGCTATGGCGGTGGAATACAGCGGAAAAAATATTTACTTAATATAGAAAATTTATATAGTGAATAAAAAGACGGTTTGCTTATGAAAGCAAACCGTCTTTATTTTAAACTTAATTCCTGCCTAATCGCTCATCAAACATTAATTGGACTTGTATACCATATGGATCTTCAATTATTCCGTATGCTTTACTAAATAAGTTAGCGGACAAGGGGACTATTACTTTTACTCTATCGTCTGAAATGAAGTCAAAGAAAATTATCCTTCTATGACCATTCCTATTAAAAACAAAACCGTTATTAAAGGCTGCTATAACAAAGGTGAAGAGCAATTTATAGCCGATTACTTTATCAGATATGGTTGTGATTTGAAATCGGTTAAGCCTGAATCTTTATAACAAACTATTCAAGATAGATTAAAGCAACTTCAGAATCGCGATTACAATATATGGAATTACTCTTCTCCGAAAGGAAATTAAATAGTATAATTTATTTAGTGAAGCTAATTATTAGTGGATATGAGTGGGAGGTAAATATGGATATTAGAGTGCTTGAAAAAAGGGATGCGAAGGCATATAAAAAGTTGAGGTTGGAAGCTTTACAAACAAATCCAGCAGCATTTGCATCTAGTTATGAAGAGGAAAAAGACTTCACACTTGAGAATTTTGATAACAGGTTAACGAATTCATCTGCCTATACTTTTGGAGCATTTGAAGAAGGAGAACTTAATGGTGTTGTTACACTGCAATTAGAGCAAAAGGTTAAATTAAAACATCGAACAAATTTAGTTGCCATGTATGTCACAACTGAAAAACGGGGCAAAGGAATAGCGAAAAAATTAATACAAGAAGCTATAAAAAGAGCGGAAAAGTTAGAAGACATTGAACAAATTTACTTATCAGTTAGTGCAAATAACACGCCTGCTAAAAGTCTCTATAACTCTTTAGGGTTTACTACCTATGGAATAGACCGAAGAGCGCTAAAAATAGACAATACATATCTTGATGAAGAGCTGATGGTTTTATTTTTATAATGTTTGATGCTGGCAACTGAAACCTTTTCATAGTCTCTCCCGTATTAATGGATAATTACATGAAATAGTTGGAGGGAATAAAGTTGACGGAAAAAGGGTGTCTAAAATGTGGCAGCAAGGATGCAGGGAAAAAAGAAGTGGCGATGACAGGAACAGGTTTATCAAAAATGTTTGATCTTCAACATAACACATTTATTGTCGTGTATTGCAAAAAATGCGGTTATTCAGAGTTTTATAATAAGCAAACTTCTGCAGGATCTAATATTCTTGATTTATTTTTTGGTTAAAAATACTAGGGGCATTACTGAAAAAGTGGTGCTGCCTTTTTTTGTGCGTTGGTTGCATCAGGCTGAAGAAATAATGTAAAGGTTAATGACCGCTTGGCAGAGAATTGGAGCAAGTTACTAATATTAAATCGATAAAGTTTAACAATATCTGAAAAACATGAACCAACCATATTACTGGTCGATTCATGTTTTTCAGGTATTCCTAAAGATCCTGTAAGTCTTCTATCGAATTTATATCCATATAAGCAGGAACTACGAGTCCATTCTTTAAACCCGTGAAGTTTGGACCTAGGTCAACGAAGTCACCTTCAAACTTTTCATAATAAGCAGCATGTGTTGTTGGTAAGGCTGCACCTATCATAGCATCGACACTGCCGTCTGCAACACCTGCCCACATTGCACCAGGCTCCACTTGGATTAAGTTGACGGAATAGTCTAATTTATTTTCCAACACGTATTTAACGACATTATTGCTTGCGATGGCGTCAGCCCAAGCTGCATATGTCATTTTTATTTCTTCCCCATTACCAGGCTCTACACCTTCAATCCAGGTATCAACTAAATCAGCATTATCAGCGACCCATTCTTCAGCTGCTTCCTGTTCGGTTTTTCCACTTTGGATTCTTACCATTACATCCTGCATTTCTTCAGGTCCCCATTCGAATTGATCAAGGAACTTATAGGCTTCAGGCAAATCCTCTTTAAACCCATGCCGTACAAGAGTATGTATGTATTCTTCGTCTCCGTAAAGTCCTTTAGGATCTTCAAGCATTTTCAAATCAAATTCATTAAATATCCAGTGTGGAATCCAACCTGTCACAATAATTGGCTCTTCCTTTTTAATTGCTTTTGTTAATTCCGCTGTCATTGCAGTATCGGAGCCTTCTATAACTTCCCATTTTTCATCAAGACCGTAACCTGGCATTACTTTATTTTGTGTAGCATTCATTAGACCAGATCCTGGATCTATCCCAACAATTGTATAATCCAATTCTTCGGCGATAGACCCATTGCTACCTGTTTCTTCACTTCCACATGCGGTTAAACCGACTGATAGAGCTAATGCTGATGTTACTCCGAGAAGTTTTTTTAGCACTAATAAAATCCCCCTTTAATTTGTTTTTAATGTTTCGTAAAGTGTAACGTTAATCTAAATGGAACTCAAAGCGCAGAATATCTCTTAATCTCCTGTAAGCAATGTAGAGATGTAACTATATAACTAACCTGCACTGTATACGCCCTTTTCCTCTATTTTCCTAGCTTATCCTACATGGTGGGTGTATTTTTTCATCTATAGTGTAATGGGTAGGAGGGGAAGCCAGAAAGTAGAAAGATAGCTTGTAATAAGGCATAAAAAAAACGAATGATGTGCATTTTCATTCGTTTTTCGTCGTATATCTGTACTTTTTTCTGGCTTGGCATGATGGTGATTTCGAGTTTTCCGTCAACCATTTATAGCACAGTTTGATTATCTTTAGATCATTTGAAACCGATGGCTTTCTTTTTACTTCGGGAAACTTATCTTCTGTCAGTTTTTCCGAAATTGAGATGTTATTTAAAGGTGGTATTCAGTTTATGAATGGTGCTTCATTTAATTTCATTGAAGTTGAGGTTTTCAATTGTCGAAGGGTTAGTTCCTAAATATGGTTATAAATGCGAATATAAACGAGCGGAAAATAAAACTAGTAGATTGAGATACTCTAACTTAAGATTCAAGTAATTTTTGTTTTTATTTGTGATAACGGTACTAACTTTACTTTGAAAAAATTAATTATATCTTTTTTTTCTTTCAGTTCAGCATAACCACTGGAGTATATGTAGAGGACTTCATACTCTTTGAATTGAAATATAACAACATCACCTTTTTTTAACATCAACTTCCTCCCTTGTTTCCCACAATTTATTAAAAAAATAAGCAGCCCACAGTAAAAAATATAAAGTAATAAACTGTCTTTTTTACTGTGTGCTGCTTGGATAAACAAAAGCAATATTAAGAAAGCTCGTGGTTTTTCATTACCTTCTCTTCATAGAACAATTTACTCCAAATCTTCCATTTCATTATTTCTAAAGCAAGGTGTATGACTGCAAGATAGGAGATATATAATAAAATTTGGTGGAATAGTGTCATCTCTTTAAAGAACGAGTTGTATTCTCCCCGATACCAGTTGAGGACTAGTGCAAGCACTATTAGTCTGAATAACAATTTCCATGTTATATATTTAAGTGTTAGTTGTTTCATTCGGATTCCCTCTTCAATTCTGTCATTATTGTTTATTCGTGCTGGTTTTTATACAAAAAGCTTGTTATGACCGTTTTTTTCCACGGCGAATACACTTGTCTGTGTAATAATCATATTTATGCTTGTTCTGAATGAAACATATTATAGCGTTTAAGAACAAAATAATATACCCCCTATAACAAACTTTTATTTTTGATTTTATCCAAAATAATGAGCCAATCCTTGTTTTATTAACTTGATCCAACCGAAAAAAGATATCCAAAGAAACACGCCTGCTAACAGGACGTAGTTAAAAAAATATTTCTTCATTATAAAACTCCTATATTGAAAGTATTAATTTTGGAGAGAATCCTATTAGTGAGAAAGAAAACTTGCATCATCAAAACATATAACTGTTATGCTAATCAGATTCCTTATCGAAAACCTGAGAGAGGAGTTCGATAAGGAAGAGGAATCTAACAACATGCTATTTCGGAGATGGTAGAAGAAAGAAGCTTGAAAAATTAATTGATTGGGACAAATTAGCTGCATATATAGCTTTAATCGTTCTGAAAGGTAGCTCTATAATTTTGATATACGATCGAGAATTATATTAATGGCGATAACATCATCCAAATAACCGATTGGCAGTATGTAATCTGGAATAACATCTAATGTGCTGACAAAGTAAAAAAGTCCGCTTGCCATTAACAGAAGTTGAGCTGGGCTTCCCTTTTTATATCTAAATTTATAATATAATTCCTCCAGCTGTTGAATAAACGGCCCTTCACTTCCTAATTTCTTCACTTTTTTCTTGAATTGAGTGATTAAATTCTTCTGTTCTTCTGAGGAATGTACATCGTTTGAATAAGCATTTATTTGCTGTTCAACTTCTTCAATTTTAAAGGTGTCACTATACATCCCTGATGAGTTAATCATGTTTTGGATAGCATCTATTTTGGCATGCAGTTCAAAATGATTGTCTGCTTCTATGGATTTCTCTGTATATCCTGCAGCAGTAAATAACTCATAAACGGGAATGTGAAGAGACTCGGAAATAGCCTGCAGGTGCTTTGGGGTGGCCTTTCTTTTTCCACTGATAATTCTTGAAATAGTCGCTTTATCAATATTTGTTTCTAAACTGAGTTTACTCATAGAGATTTTCTGATTTTCTAGGGTGGTTTTTAACAGATGCCCGAGTTTATTTTCATTGATTTCATTACTCGTCATTACATTCAGCCTCCATACTTTTAACAATTGAAATATACTATCTTGTTGACAAAATGTCAACGAATATACTAAGCTGTTACTAAATTTACTAACAGAGACAATAATAAACGTAATAATTTCGCTTTAACTCTATTAAAGTAAGTTAATTAGGAGGTTAAAACATGTTTTTAGTTTATTTTATCATCATTTTGATTATACCAGTTTGGGCACAGCTAAGAGTCAAAGGTGCTTACAAAAAGTATTCAAAAATCGAGTCTTCTTCCTTCCTTTCTGGTAGAGAAGTAGCTAGAAAAATACTTGATTCAAACGGTTTATATGATGTTTCAGTGGAAGAAACAGGAGGGGTGCTTTCTGACCATTATGATCCGCGGTCAAAAGTTGTCCGTCTGTCAACGAATAACTATCACGGTCATTCTTTAGCGGCAGCAGCAATTGCGGCTCACGAGGTTGGTCATGCTATTCAAGATCAGCAGGATTATTCTTTTTTAAGAATTAGGCATGCATTAGTACCTGTAGCTAATATTGGGAGTAATTTTTCATGGATACTCATCTTAATTGGCATGATTGCCGGTTTAAGTAATTTCGTGTTGTTAGGCATCATTGCTATGGCAGCAGCGGTATTGTTTCAATTTGTCACATTGCCAGTTGAGTTTAATGCATCTACACGGGCAATGGATGAAGTAGTGTCTTTAGGAATTATCAGTAATGCAGAAGAAAGAGATACCAAAAAGGTGTTAAATGCAGCAGCGTTAACATATGTGGCAGCGGCAGCGGTTGCGGTGTTAGAACTTATCCGTTTAATCCTAATTTATACAGGTATGCAAAGAAACGAAAACTAAAGTTTACTTACCAGTTGTTCATGAAGAGAACTAAATTTAGAAGGTGAAGATTTTGAGAAGCAGAGGAGAAATAAAAAAGAAACGAAAATGGATAAGGAATATACTGTCCATCGTCATCTTGCTGATAGTTATTTGCACGATGTTTATTATTTATCAGTATAAAAGCGGGGTAATCGAATCTACCAAAGATGTGAATAACAAAGGGAAGGATTATGATTTTTTGCCTGCTGAACCACAGTTAGGAGAAATGAATATCCTATTGCTTGGCAGTGACTCTAGAGGAGAGGAGCATTCCCGTTCGGATACATTAATGATAGCTCACTATAATTCGAATAATAATAGCATAAAACTTGCATCCATCATGAGAGATACATATGTTGATATTCCCGGACATGGTCTCCAGAAAATAAACGCAGCATTTGCATTTGGCGGGCCTGAACTGGTTAGACAAACAATAAAAAACAACTTTGATATAGATGTAAATTACTATGCGATTGCTGATTTTAAAGGGTTTTCTAAATTAGTAGATATCATTGCACCTGACGGGATACAGGTTGATATTCCTTATGAAATGTCTTATGGAATTGGTACGGTTTTAAAACCAGGCAGTCAAATTTTGCACGGGAAAGATTTACTTGGTTATGTTCGTTTTCGTCATGACAGATTAAGTGATTTCGGGCGGGTGGAGCGCCAACAGGAAGTAATGTCTAAGCTGAAAGAGCAGGCAATTAGTGCTCATACTATATATAATCTGCCAAAAATTATTGGCCTTGCAACTCCTTATATTGATACAAATTTAGATACCCAATCCATATTGTCCTTAAGCAAAGGGCTGCTTTTAAACAGCACAGACGGATTGGAAAGCTTAAGAATACCCATTCAAGATTCTTACGAGAATGATGTAGTAAATGTAGGGGCTGTTCTAAAGGCAGATTTAGATACAAACAAGGAAGCGTTGAGCTCCTTTTTCAACTAATTTCAACGACAAGTTTAACACTTCCTAAAAACAGTTGTCGTATGGTAACTGT
The DNA here is from genome assembly GCF_023714395.1 of Niallia sp. MER 6. NCBI lineage: Bacteria > Bacillati > Bacillota > Bacilli > Caryophanales > Bacillaceae > Niallia > Niallia sp. MER 6. The sequence continues at coordinate 7,940 of NZ_JAMAUK010000043.1, forward strand.
TTTTTATGTGTTTACTCAAAAGGGTTGAAAATAACTATAATTCTCAAGGAGATTTAACAATGGATATTGTCTTAATTATAAAAATGATTATTATCGGTTTAGTTCAGGGCTTTACTGAGCCAATTCCTGTTTCGTCGAGCGGACATGTTATGATAGCCAGTCAGCTTCTTGGGCTGGGAGATCAAGGCTTTACGTTTGCTATTCTCACCAATACGGCCTCTTTGCTTGCTATTCTATTTATCTATAGAAAGGACATTATTAGAATAGCTGTTCATTCGATTAATTACTTAAGAACGAAAGATAGTAAGTATAAGAGTGATTTTCGTTTTGTATGTTATATCGTTATCGGTACAATTCCTGCCGGTGTACTGGGAGTGTTCTTGAATGAGTATATTGCTGACAATGTCAGCATGACTACAATTGCTGTCATGCTGTTTATAACAGGTCTTGCTTTATGGTTTATTCGAAATTTGAAAGGTAGAAAAGGTGAATCTGATATTACAGTTAAGGACGCATTTATTGTTGGTCTTGGTCAGGCTGTTGCCTTAGCCCCGGGAATTAGTCGAAGTGGTGCTACTATCATTTCTGCAATAGCTGTTGGCATTAAACAGGAAACCGCCCTGCGATTCTCCTTTTTATTGTATATTCCAGTAAGTGTTGGCGGGCTTATTCTCGGATTTTCCGACTTTTTAGGCGAACCAAATAAAGCAGATTTAGCTGTCCCTTATTTATCTGCCTTTATCGCAACCCTTATAATGAGTTATTTGGCGATGAAATGGTTTATGGGCATTATGAAAAAAGGCAAGTTAGTCTATTTTACATATTATTGTTTTATCGTAGGAATATTGCTTTTAATATTTTACTAATTTGCCATACAGATATAACTAATGGTTAGGAGATTAGGATGGGTAAGACATTTTTAAGGAGATTGGATAAGCCGATATTATGTATCATTATAATATTTAGTATCCTCAGCATCCTATTTATTCACAGCAGCGAAGGGATAGGCCAGTATGGTGTTCAAAATTTTGCGCTTAAGCAGGGAATCAGTTATTTACTAGGGTTTGTATTGTTGCTGGTAGTTGCGTATTTGGATGCAGACCAGTTTGAGAGAATTGCTTGGCCCTTTTATTTACTAGGACTTGCCGCAATTATGTTATTGCCTCTTATGCCGTCAAGTATTGCTCCATCCATCTTAGGAGCAAAACGGTGGTACAGTTTTCCGCTATTAGGGTCAATACAGCCTTCGGAGTTTTTTAAAATCGCTTTGCTGCTAGCTGTGTCCCGGTTAGCTTATAAACATAATCTTGTATACTTGGATCGTACAGTTTGGACAGACTTCCTGCTGATTGGTAAAATCCTGATTGTTACCATAATCCCATCCTTGTTTGTTTACCAGCAGCCTGATACTGGAATGGTTGTGCTGTATTTGGCAGGAAGTGCAACAGTGTTATTTATATCCGGGATAAATAAAAAAATTCTCGTGGCAGCTGTGATTCTCCCTGCTGCGGCTGTTACTTTTTTAATGTATATATATTTCCAACATTCTTCTATTCTCTTCAATCAATTAATACCGATGTTAAAACCTCATCAGCAGGAGCGGATTTTAGGCTGGCTTGCACCAGAAGAATATACAGATAATGCCTATCAGACGAAAAAGGCTATACTAGCCGTTGGAAGCGGAGAGCTTAAGGGGAGCGGAATAGGCAATAATAAAGTGTATATTCCAGAGAAGCATACAGATTTCATCTTTGCTACAATTGCGGAAGAAGGAGGCTTTATTGCAGCTTCTGTAATCATTGTATTGTTTTTTCTCTTAATGTCTCAAATGGCTATAATTGGCCACAGAGCAGAGACATCATTTGAACTTTATGTATGTTTTGGTTTAATGGCAATGTATTGCCTGCAAATCTTTCAAAATATCGGAATGACTGTTGGCATGATGCCAGTTAAAGGAATATCTCTCCCATTACTATCATATGGAGGAAGCTCCTTGCTTTCCAATATGATTTTTTTAGGAATCATATTATCCATTCGCAAGCCATACAGAAAGTATATGTTTGAGATAAAATAAGTACTGAAACTTTTATTTCTTTAAAACGTATATATTAGTAACAAATAGGATTGGTGATGTTGGTTTTATGCATACGAAGAACGAAGCTGCTAAGTTAATCGCTAAACTAGGTTGTTATCTCATTATTGTAGTTGGCGTTTTATTTAACTTAGACTGGAATCCGTTTTTTAGTGGATTTGCAGTGCTTATTTTCATTTTAAAAGCTGCATTAGATATAAAGAAGTTCAATCGTGCAAGATTAATAAGGAGTCTTAAATGAGAATCCTTGAAAGCTAGATTAATCAGCTCATCTTTGAAGAATATTGGAGGATTATTCATGGGAAAAGCCAGTTGGGCACCATATGTGAAGAAGCTGCTTTGGGTAATAGGCTTAATTATTTTAGCAAGTATATGCTTCCATTTTGACAATCAAATTCAACAAAAAGCAAATGAGCAATTTAATTTTATTCCTGTGATTTGGACAAAATTATTCATTTCACTTATGTTTGGACTTTATCTTTCCTTAATTTTGGTGAAAAGATGGTCGATAAGTATAAATTCATCTTTATTATGGTGTGTTGCGGTCCCGTGTCTATTACTTTCCATAAGCTTTCCAGTATTGGTAACACTTGAAGCTGCTGGTCATTTACCTGATGTGATATCTAGCTCTCCAGTTATTATGGAACTGCAAAAAATCTTTTCAACTAATATATTAGGTGTAACAGCAGGCTTGACAATGATTATAAGTTTCTTTGGCAATCAAAAAAATTGTGATGATAATATATAATAAGAAGAGATGAGATGTCGACATTTTGTCGGCATTTTTTGATAAAAGATATAATCAATGGGTTAATAGAGACTACAATAAGAAATATTAGTAATATGGTCATTGGCAATAAATAACAGTGTTTATCTGAACCTGTTTTGCAAGAGAGAAGGTCTAAGGTAGATAATTATATTCTTGAGTTGAGCGATAACTAATCTTTTTTGACTTACTTAATAAGAAGTCACTTATTATCAGATAAAATTGCCAAAACAAATGGTCCTCTACTACGAATAGTTGGACGTGTTAAGGCAATTACTAAGAAGTACAAAAGTAAAAAAATAATATATAGGCCATGGAAAATAAATCGAAACATGGTTCTTTACATACCTCTATAGGGTATGTTAAAATAGCCTCAAGTAAGGGGGGAGTGTAATGGATAACTCAGTAAAAGGAGAAGCTTGTCATACAGTTGATGGCACCTCTTCTCGTAAAAGTCATCATCCTGAACGGGTAAAAAAGGATTTAACAACAAGATTAAATCGTATAGAAGGCCAAATCCGTGGAATTAAAGGGATGATAGACAAGGATGTATACTGTGATGACGTTATTACCCAGATATCTGCGACACAATCAGCATTAAATAGTGTTGCCAAAATCCTCTTGGAAGGTCATTTAAAAGGGTGTGTTGTAGACCGGCTTTCAGAAGGTGATGAAGAGGTTTTAGACGAGTTAGTCGTAACTATCCAAAAATTAATGAAAAAATAAATTTTTTTCGTTTAAATATACCCTTACGTGGTATGAGTATAAATTATAAATGATAAAAGGAGAGACTTAAAATGCAATCTGTAACTTTAAATGTACAAGGAATGTCATGCGGACATTGTGTAAAGGCTGTAGAAGAGAGTGTTGGGGAATTAGAAGGTATTAACCAAGTAAGTGTAAAATTAGATAAAGCATTGGTTGAAGTATCTTTTAATGAAACTCAAGTATCTCTTGATAAAATTAAAGAAACAATCGAAGACCAAGGATATGACGTAGAATAAGAGTGCTGCAACAGCACTCTCTCATTTTATCGAAAATATACCCCGTATAGGTATAAGAGAGGTGAATCTTAACATGAGTACAGCAGCAAAAAGTGCAGCTTCTAAAGAAACGAATATTGGAATAACTGGAATGACTTGTGCAGCGTGCGCAACCCGAATTGAAAAAGGGTTAAACAAATTAGAAGGTGTTGAACAAGCAACAGTCAACCTAGCTCTAGAAAAATCAATAATAAAATATGATGCGACAAAACTAAGTGAAGCAGATTTTGAAAAGAAGATAGAAGCACTTGGCTACGGTGTTGTTAAGCAAAAGGCAGAATTTAATATCACCGGCATGACTTGTGCAGCATGTGCAACGCGTATCGAAAAAGGAATTAATAAAATCCAAGGGGTTGCAAATGCGAACGTCAATTTAGCACTTGAAAAGGCAATGATTGAATTTAATCCTGCAGAAGTATCAGTTGGAGATATTCTTACGAAAGTAGAAAAGCTAGGTTACGGTGCACACCAACAGCAAGACGAAACAGAACAGGTTGATTACCGTGAAAAGCATATTAAAGATCAACAGCGTAAATTCATTATTTCAGCTTTAATATCGTTGCCATTGTTATGGACAATGGTCGCACATTTTTCGTTTACCTCGTTTCTATATGTACCAGACCTTTTAATGAATCCGTGGATTCAATTGATATTGGCAACGCCGGTTCAATTTATTATTGGCAAGCAGTTCTATGTTGGAGCTTATAAAGCGATTCGTAATGGGAGTGCAAATATGGATGTGCTTGTTGTCATGGGTACATCAGCAGCGTATTTTTACAGTTTATATCAAGCAATTGTAACTGCTGGAACACACCACGGACCGCATTTATATTTTGAAACAAGTGCAGTATTAATAACACTTATCCTTTTAGGTAAATTATTTGAAGCAAAAGCAAAGGGCCGTTCATCCGAAGCAATTAAAAAATTAATGGGACTTCAAGCTAAAACAGCAATTGTTATACGAGATGGCTCTGAAAAAGAGATACCGTTAGAAGAAGTAGTGATTGGTGACATTGTCTTAGTGAAACCTGGTGAAAAAATCCCCGTTGATGGAGAGGTATTAGACGGGACAACTGCGGTCGATGAATCTATGTTAACAGGTGAAAGTCTGCCAGTGGATAAAAAAGCTGGGGATATGTTGTACGGTTCGACCATTAACAAAAATGGTTTCATTAAAATGACAGCAACAAAAGTTGGCCGTAACACGGCACTAGCCCAAATCATTAAAGTCGTTGAAAATGCACAAGGTTCAAAAGCGCCGATTCAACGTTTGGCTGATCAAATTTCAGGTATTTTCGTACCAATCGTAGTCGGAATTGCAATCATCACTTTCTTAGTCTGGTTTATTTGGGTACACCCAGGTGAGTTTACACCTGCACTAGAGGTATTAATTGCCGTACTTGTCATAGCTTGTCCATGTGCACTTGGCTTAGCTACACCAACTTCCATTATGGCAGGGTCAGGTCGAGCAGCAGAGCTTAGTATCTTATTCAAGGGTGGCGAGCATTTAGAACAAACACAAGGCATTGACACCGTTGTACTCGATAAAACAGGTACAGTTACTCATGGTAAACCAGTATTAACAGATGTTCTAATAGCAGACGGACAAGATGAAGATGAAATTTTAGGACTGATTGGTGCTGCTGAAAAGCAGTCAGAGCACCCATTAGCAGAAGCTATCGTACAAGGAATCAAGGATAAAGGCATAGCCCTTGGTAAGGTTCAATCATTCGAAGCTATACCAGGTTTTGGGGTTCAAGCAACTGTATCTGGTCAAGGTGTTGTCATAGGCACACGGAAACTCATGCAGCAATATGGGATTGATATACAATCCGTTCTACCAGTAATGGAGAAACTAGAGAAGAACGGTAAAACAGCGATGCTTGTTGGAATTAATGGGCAATATGCAGGCTTAGTTGCTGTGGCCGATACAATTAAAGATACATCCAGAGAGGCTGTTCAACGCTTAAAGCAAATAGGCATTACAGTCATTATGATGACAGGAGACAACGAGCGTACAGCACAAGCAATTGGTAAGGAGGTCGGTGTTGACGCTGTTATTGCCGAAGTACTTCCAGAAGGTAAAGCTGAGGAAGTGAAAAAACTACAAAAACAAGGCAAGAAGGTTGCAATGGTCGGAGACGGAATTAATGACGCGCCAGCATTAGCCACTGCTGATATAGGGATGGCTATTGGTACAGGTACTGATGTTGCCATGGAAGCAGCAGATATTACCCTTATTCGTGGTGACCTCAACAGCATTGCGGATGCAATAGTAATGAGTAAAAAAACGATGCGTAATATTAAACAAAACTTATTCTGGGCTTTTGCGTATAACACTATTGGAATTCCCATTGCTGCTGTTGGATTACTGGCACCTTGGGTTGCAGGTGCTGCGATGGCGTTTAGCTCTGTGAGTGTGGTTTTGAATGCATTGCGGTTACAACGAGTTAAGTTGGATAAATAAAAAAGTTGTGATTCTTCTTTATGATATACAGCAGTTTAGGGGTTACGTTCTTTAGAGCGGAATATCAATATGAATGAAGATATTCCGTTGTCTTTATAAACCTTATAATCATATAATTGTGTAAAAAGGATGCGTACCATGCCTATAAATTCTTTTGAAAACTACCCGATGAGCTGGAAACCATCAATCGATAAGAGAGACAAGCCTATCTACCAAACACTGGCAAGACAATTAGAACAGGACGTATTGGACGGAGTGTTACTTCCTGGAACGAAACTGCCTCCACAGCGGGAACTGGCCGATTATTTAGATTTAAACTTAAGTACTATTTCCAAAGCTTTTAAAGTATGTGAGCTTAAAGGACTGGTAAGTGCGTCTGTGGGAAGCGGCACATTTGTATCATATGATGCGTTATCCAATGCCTATTTATTAGAAGATACAAAGCCGAAGAATTTAATTGAAATGGGAGCAACCTTGCCAGATGATGCTTCTTACGAGCCGCTGATGCTCCAGCTTAAGACGATGCTGCAAGAATCTGACTATGAAAGATGGTTCGGTTATGGAAGAGCAGGCGAAAGCTTATGGCAGAAGGATGCTGCTGTAAAGCTGATGAGAAGAGGTGGGTTTGAAACAACGGTAGATCATATCTTATTTGCCAATGGCGGTCAAAATGCGATAGCTGCTGCATTGGCAAGTTTGTGCAAGCCTGGTGACCGGATTGGTGTGGATCACCATACATATCCGGGCTTAAAAACAGTTGCAGCAATGCTTAGTGTGCAAATAGTGCCAATTAGATCGGAGTACTATCAACTAAGCCCAGAATCGTTTGAACATGCGTGTAAAAATGAAAATATTAAAGGGATTTATATCATTCCTGATTATCATAATCCGACTGCTTCTTTTATGTCTGTTGAAAACCGGGAAAAGATTGCAGCAATAGCCAAAAAGTACAACCAGTTTGTAATAGAAGATGCATCTTACCATCTGCTCAGCAACAACCCGCTGCCTGCTGTAGCATCTTTTGCTCCAGATCAGGTCATCTACATTTCTAGTCTATCTAAATCATTTGCTCCAGGACTTCGATTGGCTTATGTTGCAGTGCCAAAGCAGTTCAAAGAGCCATTATCTAAGGCGCTTTATAATTTAAATATAACGGTGTCACCGCTGTTAGCAGAATTGACGGCAAGAATGATAGTATCTAATCAATTTGAAACTTTGGTTGAGAGCCACCGCGAGCAAAACATTCGCAGGAACAAACTCGCAGATGAATATTTGTCTGACTATACTTGTGTTGGTGACGAAACAGGCATCTTTCGTTGGCTGCTGTTACCAGGGAAGCTAACTGGAGCTGAATTCGAAGCATTAGCCGCACAGAATGGAGTACAAGTATATGCGGCTGAACGCTTTGTTGTTGGCAATAGTTGCCCTGACAGAGCAGTAAGAATTTCAGTCTGTGCCCCTGAATCAATGGAAGAGCTAAAATTAGGCTTGGTTATTTTGAAGCGGTTGTTAGAAACTCCTATATAAATATTGTTCGCCATACAATTATGTTATTGTATGGCTTTTTTAGGGCGTGTTATGATGACTTAAAATCAAGGTATGAATTCATTTGAAAGGCAGGTTAGTTCATGTGACGGATGTTCAATCAGACAAGCTGCAAAGTTACATAACTTCATCAGAAAACTTAAAGTCATTATACAAACGCACTTTAATTATTGTAAGTATTTCGCAAATTTTTGGCGGTGCAGGACTGGCTGCAGGTGTTACGGTAGGAGCACTTCTTGCTCAGCAAATGCTTGGTACAGACGCCTTTGCTGGATTGCCAACGGCTTTATTTACGTTAGGATCCGCAGGAGCAGCATTATTTGTCGGGAGACTATCTCAACGTTTTGGGCGCCGAACCGGTCTTACAGCGGGCTTTATTATTGGCGGGCTTGGAGCAATCGGGATTATTATTTCAGCTATATTAAATAGCATTATTTTATTATTCCTCTCTCTGCTTATATATGGTGCAGGAACAGCAACGAATTTGCAAGCCAGATATGCAGGAACCGATTTAGCAAATAGTAAACAGCGCGCAAAAGCGGTTAGTATTACCATGGTATTTACAACATTTGGTGCAGTTGCGGGGCCCAATTTAGTAAACGTGATGGGAGATTTCGCCTTATCTAATGGTATTCCGTCACTTGCTGGTCCTTTCATTTTAGCAGCCGTCGCATATATTTTAGCAGGACTAGTTCTGTTTATAATGCTCCGTCCTGATCCATTGCTAACAGCAAGAACAATAGATGCTACTAACCAAATATCTAAAGATAATGTCCAACTAGCAGCAGAAAATACAGAGAATAAACGAGGAATTATTGTTGGTGCAACAATTATGGTACTTACGCAAATTGTTATGATTGCGATTATGACGATGACACCAGTTCATATGAAGCATAATGGTCATGGGCTTGGTTCTGTAGGTTTAGTTATCGGTTTTCATATTGGGGCCATGTATCTGCCCTCCCTGATTACAGGTGTCCTTGTTGATAAATTAGGCCGACCTGTAATGGCGATGGCTTCTGGTATTACGCTGCTTTTGGCAGGTTTAATTTCAGCATTTGCACCAGGAGATTCTAGGGTTTTATTAGTTATTGCTCTTTGCTTACTTGGGTTAGGATGGAATTTTGGATTAATAAGCGGGACAGCTTTGATTATTGACTCGACTAAAACTTCCACAAGAGCAAAAACGCAAGGTGCAGTTGATGTTTTGATTGCCTTGTCAGGAGCTGCTGGCGGAGCAATGTCTGGAATGATTGTAGCTGGTTCCAATTATGCAACATTATCATTTGCAGGAGGAATTTTATCCCTAGTTATAATTCCAATAGTAATCTGGGCTCTTAAAGAGAAAAAATAAACTTGCATGAGATAGGTGTATAAGACAATGAATAATCCTCCCTTTATTATCAATAATAAAAAAGGGAGGGAATAGTGTGAAGGAAGAACAAAGACTGTTGTTGGAAGAAATTAGAAAAGCAGAAATTGCCCAAAGTGACCGATGGTTAAGCTATTGGCAACAGTACTCTAATATGGATACATGGCAATTTTGGGTGGTATTAATGATGTTTTTACTGCCACTTCTCGTATTAATTCTTTTTATAGACCGAAAAAAGGTTTTTCAACTTGGCTTTTACGGATACGGTATTCATTTATTTTTTGCAATTATTGATTCTTTTGGAGTGATAAAAGGATTATGGATATATCCTTATAAGTTACTTCCTGGGTTGCCAGCAAGTATTGCCCTTGATTCCTCCTTTGTACCTGTAACGTATATACTTCTATATCAATATATCCTTAATAATAAGAAGAATTATTATATTTGGATGTTAATGCTGTGCTTAGTTTTTGCCTTTTTTCTAAAACCATTAATGGTGGGGCTAGGTTTGTTCCGCTTCGGTGGCAGAGAGAACTTCTTAATGCTGTTTTGGGGATATGTGGCTGTAGCACTAATACCTAAATGGATTACTGATTTTTTTATGTACTTACTAAACAATAATCGCTTTAGTTTACACAATAAATTGCGGAACTTAAAATAGAGCTGCTTATTTGCGGCTTGTTTTTTGTTGGATTAAAAGTAGGGCACAGACATCACAGCAAGTTAATTTTGGTCACCTAGGCTGGGACATAGGTATGTAAATCTGTATAAAAACCGAACTATTAATCATCTATTGATTAATAGTTCGGTTTTCGTGCTTTTAGTTTTAATACAATAATTAAAAAACTTAGAAAAATGGAGCGGAGGACACTCGACTCCTGCGGGAAATAGAGGATGCTTTAGACCCCGCAGGCGAAGAGACGAGGAGGCTCAAGCTTTGCCCGCTGGAAAGCGAGTGGACGAGAGCGCAATGAAACGAACTTATTTTAAAGCCATATTCTATTTAGTCACAAACTTCATTTTTCAAATTTAGATGTAATTTTATTTATAGTTGTCTTTAAATGGTCAAATCAGTAAGAGCAGTAACCAGCTCAAGCTTATAATAAATGCTGGAATAAACCGGTCACATAGGATAGCCCTTTTACACTGAAAGATTTAAACCAATTAACTTTACCTGGTTTTAAATCGGGATCTTTTATATAAGATTCGTCCTGCGCAACCTTTAAGCTCTTTTTAACATACTGATTCATTTCCTTCTCCAGATTGCTGGTGAACTCAACGCTATCAATAACTACCATCGATTCAGTATTTAAGAAGGCCGACCTTGAGTCCATATTGAATGCACCAATGGCACTTAATTGATCGTCAAATATAAATGTTTTAGCATGGATAGAGTCAGGCCCCTGATATTCATATATATTTACGCCTCTTTTTACCATTCCGTTAATATGCTTAATATGCCCTGAATAGGCTACTACATTGGCTGTCGAAGCTAATGAATTCGTTAATATGGTAGTCTTTTCTGCGGGAATATCTATCTTTTCCATATAAGGAAGCATAGGCTTTGTCGGAATAACATACGGGCTTTGAATAACTAAGGACTTTTTAGAATTTTTCATGAGATTCGTTAAGTCATACCAAACCCAAGGTTCTTTATTAAATCTTTGGATAGGGTTATGGATAAAAGTTACTTTTTTAGTAGCTACCGACATTTCTAACCAATCATAATAGTTATTGAATAATTTTTTATCTGTATTACGCAAATCGTCTAGTTTTTTCTTTAGCTGCTGATCGGCTTCTTTAGCTTTTTTTTGTTGACGGGAAGAAAGCTTATGATAAGGATATTTTGTGATAGGATGGTCCCAGACCTCATTAAAATATCCTTCCATTGAGTTCAGAACACTGCCCTCTTTTGTCTCCGTATTTGTATTAATAATCAAAACATCGCGGTCATTTGTTGGGGCCTTTTCACCTTCCTGAACGAAATAACGATTGCCTATATTTCTGCCGCCAATAACGGCATATTTATTATCGATAATAAGTAGTTTATCATGTAAGCGATTATTCCATGTCCAAGGGAGAAAAGGCTTGAATGGTTCATAAAATTTAACTTCAATATTAGGGTGATTAACTAAGGCAAATAAATCATCTTTTAGACTGAATCTAAGACCATGGGAAATCCCATCTAAAAGAATCCTTACCTTGACACCCCTATCTGCAGCATCTAAAATCATTCCTAATATTAAATCGGTAATATATCCCTTATGAATCGCATAATAGGCGACATCTATTGTTTCTTTTGCATTTTCCATTAAGTTAACACGAGCGTAGCCTGAAAACGTCTTTTCTTCCAACAAAATCACACGATCCTGTGACGTCTCCGTTCCATAAAATCTTTCCACTTTATTTTGTTCCTTATAGGAGTTATTTACTTGCGGAGGTTTTTCTTTAAAGATGACAATGCCGAATACGATAATATAAAGCAAATAAAAAATAAGAATAATCATTACGCCACTCCTAATCTTTTTTATGGAATTTCTCTCCTTTCAAGGCCGTAACTAATGATTATAGTTTGTGCAACATTTTTTAGAATATGAAATAACAAATAGAAAAACATTGAAGGACATATGCTTTCTAATGCAAGTGTCAATAAGGGGCTGAAGAATGAACGGTTCGTGTTGGTTGGAATTAAAGCCATAAAAAAAATACCGCCAGCGACGGTATTATTTTATTCGATTAATTATGTCATCGTATTTTGTCAAAATTACAGCTTTCGTTTTTGGATCTTGAATTTCTAACAAACCGTTTTCATAGTCAAAAAAAACAAAATGGATTTTACCCTGATAGATTACTTTTTGACCGAATTCTATATGACATCATCCTCAATATTATTCAAAAAAACAATATTTGATTAATACAGAAAGAGATGCGTAACTGTAAGAAATAATATCATTTTAAAGTAGTTTCAGAATAGCACAGTTCGAATTAGTATGTATATTTAAGTGCTTTAAACAATGCTGGAAAGTTTTGGGTGATTTTTTCAGGGAATAAATAGGTATCTTTGTTTCAATTTGATAAAAGAGGGTAGAAGGTTAAGTAAATCTGTAAAAAAAAAGGGAGTTACTATGAATAAAAGCTATATACTCCTTGATATCGAAAAATTAAATAAAGAGCTATGTAATAATAGGGCAAGATCGTTAAAAATAATAAAAAGACTCCAGAAAGATCCAACTAATTTAATGTTAAAAAGAAGGTTGAAGCGTCTAAAATTAGATAATGAAAATGTATACCAGAAACAGAAGGATTTATGGGCTCTTTATAAGCGTTCATAATTCTTCACATATTTCCGCAAATAATTTTATTTTTACATAGTAGGAAGTATATCCATAAAAATTTGAAGTTTTTTTGCAGGTAAATAGTAGTATCTAATGAACAAATAATTTGTTTAAAGGGCGATAAGTCAGTACTGACTTCATCGCCCTTTAAATTTGTCCTTGAAGTAGATTAAGCTAGGTTCTTATTTTATCCCACTGCAAAAATAAAAGGAGTACAATACATAATTTCACTAAATGGCCAAATCCATTGGAATGATAAGGAGTGGTTGTCTAAAAAAATAGAATAAACAATTTTTAGGAGGTGAAAATAAAAAGACCCTAGAATTGAAGAAAGGACGTTCTCTGTATGGTTTTTAATCCTCCAGATAAAATAAAAAAATTAATTGACGCAAAATATATAGTATTAGAGCATGCCCATGATGATTTAAGAGAAATTTGGATAGATCATATTTTATTTTCCTTCGGTTGGTGGACTTCATTATTGATGACAATCATTCCATGGATAGTATGGTTTGTCTTTAGAAAAAAGGAAAGCAGCACTAGGTTACTGTTAGGAGGACTTTGGGCTATGTTCATTTCTACATGGTTAGACTATGTGGGGGTAACAATGGGTTTGTGGAGATACTATAATAAGTTAGTCCCTTTAATGCCTGATTTTATACCATGGGATTTTGGATTAATGCCGATTACAGTCATGTTTTTTCTCCAAATTAAGCCTAAAGTCCATGCACTCATTAAAGCTTCTATTTTTGCTGGCATGACAGCATTCTTAGCAGAACCTTTATTTATAAAATTAGGTTATACAAAATATCCAGGGTGGAGTCCGGTTCTTTCCTTTCCTATTTTTATCATTATCTATTTAGTAGCTCATTTTTTGGTTCATAGTAAGGCTACTAAACCACTTAGATGAAGTGGAATTATTTTACCTGCTTGAAAGCAGCTGTCTTTACCTTCTTCGCCAAAACTACTTAAAAGAACTTTATTATGTCCGATATAGTTAGTAGTTATTACTAGAAAGGGGCATACAATGCATAACACACTACAATCTTTGGTTTATTTAGGACCAATAATGAAAGAAACAATTGGTCATACTACTGCGATTATGATCACTGATTTACAAAATATCATCTATTTTTCACCTTCAACTAGTCTTCCATTAAATATAAAAGTCGGGGACCCTGCTTTTGTTCCAGGAAATGAGCTTTTAATGCGTGCATTAAAGGAAGGGAAAGTAGAACAATACGTCCCAAAAGAAGCATATGGTATTCCATTTTTCTCCACTGTAACACCAATAAAGGATCCGGAAACAGGGGAAGTTATCGGGTTGTTCTCTATATCTAAGACATTAGAAATTGAGGAAAAGCTGGATCGAGAGTTAAGTGAGTTAAATGCTATCATTAGCAGACTTCATGAAAAAGTCCAAATAGTTGCTGCTCAATCAGAAGAATTATCAGCTACAAGTAATGAAATTACATCACAAGCAGTTAAAGCCAATGATAATACACAGCAAATCGGAAAATTAGTGACTATCATTGAAGGAATTTCTACACAAACAAACCTGTTAGGACTAAACGCGGCAATTGAAGCAGCTAGATCTGGAGAGGCAGGCAAAGGCTTTGGAGTAGTTGCAACAGAAATAAGAAAACTTTCTGAACACACAAAACAAGCAGTTGGAACAATTGGCGGATCTTTATCAGAGATCAAAAGTAGTATAGAGAATTTAAAAGTAAGCATCGAGGAAGTAAGTGCCTCATCTGAAGAGCAGTCCACTGTAATGGTAGATTTCTTAGAGGAAATGCAAAAATTAGATAAACAAAGCAACGATGTGTTTGCATATATGAAAGAATTAGTTAAATAGTCAGTGTACCTTAAAAGCGAAACGAAACTAATCAATATCTTTATTTCAAAATATTACAATTTAGTGGATTATCTTTATGTTGGACACTAGTTAAATTTTGCGGTAATTGAAATAAAAAGGACATTTTTCCAAGCAGGATTAATGTCCTTTTTTTATGAGTGATATTTATGGATAGTCTCTAGGATAGATTTGGTTAGCAGGTAAATAACCTGCTTTACTTAACTGGTTATCCCATGTTATGGTAAAGATAATAAAAATTATATTATTTGGGGTCCTACCAGACTTTTATTAGTCACCTTCCCTTTATAATGGGAAAGGGGGACACTAAATGTCTTTAGACCATACAAAAGAGATGCTGAATACATTAAGGCAGTATCATACATCTGAGATTAACATGATTTTCAATGGCAATGATGGCGCGCCAATACTTGTGATAAGTTATATAGATGGTTGTTATGAACTAAAAAGTTTAAATACCTCCGTTATAGAAATTTGTGACGATATAGAATCGGCAATTCGTTCCATTAATAAATTAGTGAATGTCATATAATAAAACGAAATGATATGCTCCCCTAGCGGTAAAATCTGTTTGCGTTAGGTGGAGTTTTTTTGTGCAATTGTTTTTAAAAAACACCTTATTTAGAAACAAATAGACATTAAAAATGAAGGGTTGCCCATTATGATGTTATTTCAAGTATAATAAAAGGATATGCATGTTTCGCATATACTATCTCTTCGGAGAGAATCCTATACATAAATCAAATAATACAAAAAATGAGGTTATTTTTATGAGTGAAAAAGGTTTTGACCACTTTAATTTAAGTGATGAAATAACAAGGGCATTATCTGTTTTAAAATACGAGACTCCTACAGAAGTTCAGACGAAAGTCATCCCGTTAGCGTTGGAGAATCTTGATCTTGTCGTAAAATCGCAAACAGGTAGTGGCAAGACAGCATCCTTTGGTATACCAATTTGTGAAATGGTTAAATGGGAGGAAAAACTGCCTCAGGCGTTAATTCTTACACCGACTCGGGAGCTTGCTGCTCAAGTGCGTGAGGATATCACGAATATAGGCAGATTTAAACGAATTAAAGCAACGGCCGTTTACGGAAAAGAACCTTTTTCTAAGCAAAAAGAGGAACTAAAGCAAAAAACGCATGTAGTGGTTGGGACACCTGGACGTGTCATGGATCATATTGAAAGAGGAACGCTAGTACTGGATCAGGTGAAATATCTGATTATTGATGAAACAGATGAAATGCTAAACATGGGTTTTATTGACGATGTAGAAACGATTATAAACAAGCTACCTTTAGATAGAGTTACAATGGTATTCTCGGCCACATTGCCTAAAGATGTGGAAAGTCTTTGTCATAAATATATGAAAAACCCTGTTAATATTGAGATTGCTTCTCAAGGGGTTACAACAAGTACGATTGAACACCATGTAATGGAAGTCAAGGAAGCTGATAAGCTTTCCATGCTAAAAGCAGTAACCGTTATAGAAAATCCAGATAGCTGTATTATTTTCTGCAATACGAAAGAACATGTAGATACTGTGTTTGCTGAGTTAGAAGAATCCAATTATTCGTGTGAAAAAATCCATGGAGGATTAGAGCAAGAAGATCGTTTTGCTGTAATGGATGGTTTTAAGATGGGGAATTTTCGTTATCTTGTAGCTACTGACGTTGCTGCAAGAGGAATTGATGTGGATAATGTAACGCTAGTCATTAATTATGACGTTCCAATGGAAAAAGAGAGCTATGTTCACCGAACAGGAAGAACTGGTCGTGCCGGCAATAAAGGCAAAGCAATTACATTCACATCATCTTACGGGAGCAAATACTTAAAAGCAATTGAAAGATATATTGGCTTTGAGTTGCTTGAAATGGAAGCTCCAACAACACAGGAAGTGGCTAAAGGCCAGGCTGCCTTTGAAGAAAAAATCAGCGGACGCCGTGTCGTTAGAAATAATAAAACAGCCAGAATAAATCAAGGCATCACTAAACTTCATTTCAACGGAGGTAAAAAGAAAAAGATTCGTCCAGTAGATTTTGTTGGTACAATCGCCAAAATTCCAGGTGTAACAGCAGATGATATTGGAATTATCACTATCCATGATAGTATGTCATATGTTGACATTCTTAACGGTAAGGGGGCACTGGTCCTACAAGCAATGGAGAATGCAACTATTAAAGGTAAAAAGTTGAGGGTCAGCAAAGCAATTAAATAACATTCCGTATTAATAAGCATAAGAAATAGACGTTAAATAGAAGTTAGAAAAAAAGCAAGCAACAATAAATGAAGAAGCCTATACTCCTCTGAGTATAGGCTTTTCAACGTTTACGTTAATCTGTTGCTAATCTAGAATACAGATTTTTAATCAATAAATGTCTCTTTTGATTTTTCGGATTTTCTTAATGTACCTTCAAATTGAAAATTCAACTTTTCTAAAAGTCTAATTGAATTAGTATTTGCAGGTTCCACTTTTTAAATAAACTAGGTGAGTCTGAGACACTCATTTTTTTAATAGTAATCTGTCTGTTCGTAGCTCTGTAATCAATATTTTTACCGCCATATGTGTGTAATGCAGGGGGAGATATTGATATCTGCGCATAGTTCTTCCTTCAACTAATATCTTAATATACAATTAATGGGATTTTATCATATTAGTTCAATCTAGGCGAGAAACAAGAACCAAATACAGGGATAAATTTACAGAAGACCAAGATTCCTCATTTTGGTATAATAATTCCATTAATTCAAATAATTTTGGATGGTGAACAATGGAAGATCGGTTGGGAAAGAAAGATGACTATGTGACAGACGAAGAAAGATTTCGTGTGTTAGTAGAGCATGTAAGTGATTGGATATGGGAAGTAAATGAAAATGGTATTTATACGTATGCTAGTCCGCAGATTAAGGATATATTAGGATATTCGCCTTCAGAGGTAATCGGCAAAACGCCCTTTGATTTAATGGAGCCAATGGAAGCGAAGCGTATTGCACCAGTTTTTGAATACCATCTAGCCAATACTTTGCCTATTAAAAGCTTAGAAAACATTAATCTTCATCGTGATGGACATGAAGTAATATTAGAAACTAGTGGTTCTCCCATAATAAATTTAGAAGGAAAATGTATCGGTTATAGAGGAATAGACAGAGATATTACGTTAAGAAAACAGGCTGAGCGCAGGCAGCAGCAGCTATTAGATATTATTGAGGCTTCTCCGGACTTTATTGCAACCTTAGACAAGAATGGCAATAGTCTGTATTATAATCCTGCTGCCCGAAGAATGCTTGGAGACAATCGCGGAAGTGGGGAAGCAAATCAAAGCTGGTTGACGGATGTTATTAAGCTAGAGGGGATACCTACTGCGATAGAAAAGGGCCATTGGAAAGGAGAAACAACAATCCTTCAAGAGGATGGAGAAGCAATACCTGTTTCTCAAATAATTGTGGCACATAAATCTGAACACGGTGAGGTTGAGTTCTTATCTACCATTGCCCACGATATTACGGAAAGAAAGGAACTTGAAAAAGTAGTATATCACCAAGCTCATTATGATTCCTTAACTAATTTGCCAAATAGGAGATTACTCCACTATAAATTATCACAATTAATTGAAAACCCAGCAGATCATGCAAGATTTGCGGTGTTGTTTATGGATTTAGATAATTTTAAGGAAATTAATGATAATCTCGGTCATGAAATAGGAGATCAATTACTTATAATGATGGCAGCTCTCCTAAAAAACTGTGTGGAGGAAACGGACTTTGTTTGCCGATATGGCGGAGATGAGTTTATCATCATGCTGGAAAATATCCGCACCGAAGAGGAAGCGAAAGTAAAAGCAGGGCGGATCTTAGAAGCATTAACAGAACCTTTTCAACTAGACGGATATTCATTAAATGTGACTGGAAGCATTGGTATTAGTATGTATCCGAATGATGGTTCAGATTTTGCGGCATTGATTAAAAAAGCAGACAATGCGATGTATCGGATAAAACGAACCGGAAAGAACAATTTTTTAAGAGACAATTAAAAAAGCCATTAGCAGTTGAGCAAGCTTTATGTTAATGAAAATATCATAAATTAAACGTCAAAGCCATAGTGCTGCACTCCAAAAGTTAGAGTTAAAATCTAACTTTTGGGGTGTCTTTTTATGGCTAAATATAGTGGGAATTTCATATATATTTACTAGAAAAGAGCACAATTTAACTAAAGTGTACCCTTTGTAAAGGACATTTAAAAAAAGCCTAGGCAGTTTTAAGAAGATGATCTCTGTATTGAACAGGGGTCATCTTTTTTAAGTTCCACTGATATCTATAGTAATTGTAATAAAT